>NZ_JBFUEB010000016.1:0-80836 GCF_056404395.1 Rhizobacter sp. P2_D12
GGCTTGGCACGGGGGCGAGGGGCGGCTGGCATGGTTTTCTCCTTTCAATGCGGATGACTGCATTCAGGCGAGCGTCGCCACGACCCGGTGCACCGCACCATCGTCGACAAACGGAACGCCGCCCTCGGGGGGAACGGATTGCCCGTCATGCTGCAGGCTCCAGGTGCCCTGGGCCAGCCGCGACGGGTTGCTCACTTCGACTTCGTAAACGGTCTTGCCGCGCCTCAGACTGACGCGGAACTTCGGCCAGGACGCCGGCACCACCGGCTTCACGTGCAGCACGCCATCGCGCACCCGCACGCCCAGCAACTCCTCGACACCGATGCGCCAGTACCAGCCGGCCGCACCCGTGTACCAGGTCCAGCCGCCCTTGCCGGTGTGCGGCGCTTCGCCATAGATGTCGGCCGGCATCACGTACGGCTCGACCCGGTAGCGCTGCACCGCCAGGCGCGAATCGCTCTTGCCGATCGGGTTCAGCATCGCGTACAGAGGGTACGCCCGCTCGGCATCCTGCAGCCGCGCAAAGGCCATTGCCGTCCACACCGCGGCATGGGTGTATTGCCCGCCGTTCTCGCGGATGCCGGGCACGTAGCCCTTGATGTAGCCCGGGTCGTGCGGCGTCTTGTCGAAACTCGGCGTGAACAGCCGCACCAGCTGCGACTCGCGGTCGACCAGCATCTCGTCGACCTTGTCCATCGCGTCGCGCGCCCGCTGCGCATCGCCGCCGCCGGCGATCACCGCCCAGCTCTGCGACAGCGAATCGATGCGGCATTCGTCATTCGACGCCGAGCCGAGCGGCGTGCCGTCGTCGAAGTACGCGCGCCGGTACCATTGGCCGTCCCAGGCATTCGCGTCGACGGCCGCCAGCAGCTCCTGCGACAGCAGCGTCCACTGCGACACCAGGTCGGCGCGCTCCTTGCGCATCGCGATCGGCATGAACTCGTCCAGCACCGACTTCAGGAACCAGGCCATCCACACGCTCTCGCCCTGCCCCTTCCAGCCGACGCGGTTCATGCCGTCGTTCCAGTCGCCGCAGCCCATCAGCGGCAGCCCGTGCACGCCGCGCCCGCGGCTGACCTGGATAGCCCGCACGCAGTGCTCGAACAGGCTCGCGCTCTCGTGCGACACCGTCGGCTCGAAATACTGGCTCTCCTCGTGCGGCGGCAGTTGCGGCCCCTCGAGGAAGGACACCGTCTGGTCGAGCACCGCGTCGTCGCCGGTGACGGACACGTAGTACGCCACCGCGTACGGCAGCCACAGCCGGTCGTCCGAGAACGTGGTGCGCACGCCCTTGCCGCTCGGCGGATGCCACCAGTGCTGCGCATCGCCCTCGACGAACTGCTGCGCCGCCGCGCGCAGCAGGTGGTCGCGCGCAAAGCCCGGCCAGGCATGCACCAGCGCCATCACGTCCTGCAGCTGGTCGCGGAAGCCATAGGCACCGCCCGCCTGGTAGAAGCCGCAGCGGCCCATGCAGCGGCTGCTCAGCACCTGGTACAACAGCCAGCGGTTCAGCATCAGGTCGAGCGCGCGATCGGGCGTCTGCACCTGCAGCGCCCCCAGCAGCTCGTCCCACTGCGCCTTCACGTTGGCGAGCGCCTGGTCGGCGTCGCGCGTGGTCATGCGCACCAGCTCGTCGGCGCCGGCGATGCTCGCGGCCTGGCCGAACGAGAACACCACCACGTCGGACTCGCCCGGCTCCAGCTTCAGCTCCACCTGCATCACCCAGCACGGGTCGGGCCCGACGCCGGCCGCCTGGCGCAACGGCCGCTGCGATTCCAGCGCCTGCGGGGCGGCGAGGCTCTGGCCCAGGCCGATGAACTCGGCACGGTCGCAGGTCCAGCCGCTCACCGGGTGCGAGCTGCCCAGCCAGGCGATGTCGCGCCCGAAATCGGCATTCATCGGGTTGCGCGCATACAGCGTCGTCGATGCATTGCGCCCGGCCCAGGTGGACAGCAGGTCGACCTTGCCGCTGCGGTTGTCGCCCAGGCACAGATTGACGTACAGGCACAGCGTCAGCGTGCGCCGGCGCGCGCTGCGGTTGGCCACGCGCAGGCGCATCAACTTGGCCGGACGGTCCCACGCGACGAAATGCGTCAGCTCCGACTCGATGCCGTCGGCCTGTGTCGTGAAGCGGCTGTAGCCAGCGCCGTGCGCGCACTCGTGCGTCGCACCGGGTGCCGAGCGCGGCTGCGCCGTCGGCGACCAGTAGGCCCCGGTCACCCGGTCCTGGATGTAGAGCACCTCCGACGACGGGTCGACCAGCGCATCGTTCGACCACGGCGTCAGCTGGTTCTCGCGCGCGTTCATGCGCCAGGTGAAGGCCGAGCCGCTCTCGGACACCAGCGTGCCGATCTGCGGGCTGGCCATCACGTTGACCCAGGGTGCCGGCGTCGTGCGGCCCGGCGGCAGCACGATGCGGTATTCCTTGCCGTCGGGCGTGAAGCCGCCCGTGCCGTTGAAGAACTGCAGCGCCGCGGTCGCGGTCGGCTCGGCCGGGGCACCGCCCTGCACCAGCGGCGCACGCAGCGGCAAGGACTGCGCCGGCAAGGCTTCGCGCGGCGCGCGCCGGCGCAACTGGTCGCCCAGCAGCCCCTGGCCGCCACGCAGCAGCACGCGGCAGATCGTCATCAGCAGCCGGCGCTCGTCGTCGGGCAACCGGTCGCCGCGCAGCACGTAGATGCGGCCGCCGGCCACGCCCGGCTCGGGGCCTGCGCCGGCCTGGCGCACCATGGCCTCGATCGCGTGCTGCATGTCATCGGAGTACGAGGTCGCACGGTCGTTCAGCACCACGATGTCGACCTCGAACGAGCGCGACTTCCAGAAGTGGTGGCCACGCACCAGCTGCTGCACCAGCGGCAGGTCGTCGTTCGAGTCGATGGTGACCAGCAGGATGGGCCGGTCGCCCGAGATGCCGTAGCGCCACAGCGCGCGCTGCGACAGCTGGTTGCCGCGCATGAACTCGGTGCCGGGTCGGAACGCGGTGTCCGAGAACATCAGGTAACCCGACAGCGACTGGAAGTGCGTCGCCTCCTCGCTCCCGATGCCCAGCTGGTGCAGCTTGGCCTGCGCATACACCCACGAGCGCGAGATCTCGCGCTGCAGCGCGCTGAACGAGCCCAGGCGCTGCCAGGTGCGGGACGCGCTCTCGCGGTCGGGCCCGAAGGCCAACACGAAGGCGATGCGCGCCGACTGGCCCGGCTTCAGCTCCAGCGTCTGGCGCAGGCACAGCACCGGGTCGAGCACCGCGCCGGTGGTCAGCGCCAGGCCGCCGTGCTCGGTCAGCGCCAGCGGCTCGCGCTTGCTGCGACCGCGTCCGATCACCGTGCGCCGATCGGTGTCCCAGGCCAGCGGCCCGGCCTGCGTGCCTTCGACCACGGCGCCGAGGATGGCGGTCGTCGCCGCTTCGTCCGAGGCGCGCGGGCGGCGCGTCGCCAGCAAGGCACCGCGCACCGCGTCGTACTCGGTCGTGATGAACAGGTTCGAGAAGGCCGGGTGGGCCATGTCGGCATTGCGCCGGTTCAGCACCACCTCGCAAAGTGCGCTCACCTCGATGCGCCGCACGCCATGGCCTTCGTTGGTCAGCTTCAGCGTGCGGATCTCCGCGTCCTCCTGCTGGGCGACCACCACCTCCAGGCTGCTGCGGATGCCGTGCTGGCGCAGGTCGAACTGCGCGCGCGCCTCGGCGAACTCGACCGAATGGAAATCCGGCTCGCCGAAGGTCGGCGCCAGCGTCGCGCCCCACAGTACGCCCGAGTCGGCATCGCGCAGGTAGACGAAGAGCCCGCACTCGTCGAGCACCCGGTCTTCGCGCCAGCGCGTGATGTCGATGTCGGCGCACTCGCTGTAGCCCGAGCCACTGGCCGTCAGCGCGGTCGCGTAGCGGCCGTTCGACAGCAGGTGCACGGCCGGGCGGCGCAGGTCGGTGCCCTGGATGCGGCGCACGCGCTGCGTCGAATGGCGTGCCGCCTTCTCGTGGCGTTCCGGCGTCACGGTGCTGTCGCGCGCGATCACCACCGAGCCGGCCACCTGCTCCTGCAGCAGCAGGTCGAAGGCGTTCATCTCGGGCTCGCGGTGGAAGCGGTCGACCAGGCTGTCCGCCGCCAGCATGCCGGTCAGCGCCAGCAGGCTCATCGCCTGGTGGTGCGCCATGTGGCTCTTGACGATCGCGCACTTCTCGTCTTCGCCGAGGCGTTCGGCGGTGAAGTCGATCGCCTCGTAGAAACCGTGCGGGCCCAGTGCGCCCAGCTTGGTCAGCGCGGCGAAGTTCTCGCGCACCTCGACCGGCGCGAACGGCGCGGCCAGCGCGGTGGCATACGGCGCCACCACCAGCTGGCGGTCCATGCCGCGCTTCAGGCTCAGCGCCGGCGCGCCGGCCGGGCCGTATTGGTAGGTCAGCTCGACGTCGCGCACGTTGAGGCCCGACTCCGAAATGCCCCACGGCACGTTCTGCTCGCGGCCGTAGCGGATCTGCTCGGCGATCGCGTTGTGGCAGGTCTGGTGCAGCAGGCTGCCGGGCGGCGTCTTCATCACCAGCGCCGGCATCAGGTACTCGAACATCGAGCCCGACCACGAGATCAGCACCGGCCCCGCCTTCACGAGGCCCATGTGGCGGCCGAGCCGGAACCAGTGGTCGACCGGCACGTCGCCCTTGGCGGCGGCGACGTAGCTGCCCAGGCGCGCCTCCGAAGCCAGCAGGTCGTAGCGGCCTTCGTCGAGCTGGTGCTCGGCCACGCGGTAGCCGATCGAGAACAGCTTGCGCCGCGGATCGAACAGGAAACCGAACTGCATGCCGCGCCACGTGGCCTCGGCCTGGGCCGCGCAGGCGTCCAGGTCGGCCAGCCAGGCGATGGCCGCGGCGCGCGCGTCGGCGCAGGCCTGGCGCGCCGTGGCCAGCAGCGCCACCGTCGCGGATGAATCGCGGTGCACGTGCAGCGCCTGCGCCAGCGCCGCGTCGACGTCCGCCAGGTGCTCGGGCACCTCGCCGATCGCGGGCACCGCATCCAGCAGTTGGGACAGCGACCCGTCCAGCACCGCCGGTGCCTGCTGCGCCATCGTCGCGAACACCGCCTCGACCGCCCACGGGCAGCGCCGCTGCAGGTCGTCCAGGTGGCTGCCGAGCTCCAGGCCCAGGCATTCCGCCTCGGCGACCACCGGCTTCAGCGGGCCGGCTCCGTCGCCGCTGTCGAACGCATAGGCCTCCAGCAGCTCCTTCAGCTGCAGCGACAAGGCATGCGCGCCGCCCAGCGTGCGGCCGGCATCGGCCGGCGTCGTCGGCGCCGGCTGCAGCAGCTTGGCGCCCAGGTCGGCCATCGCCCGGTCGATCTCGGTCGGGCTGACGTTGCCGCGCGGCGCATTGGCCTTGGCGCCGCGCGGTGCGGCGGCGCGCACGCCGCGCCACGCCGACTGCAACTCGAGGAAGCTGTCGCGCGGGCCGGCCAGCATCTCCGGACCGACCACCGGGCGCTCGCGCTCCTCGCGCAGCGCGCGCGCCACCACCACCAGGTGGGCCGCCAGGTTGCCGCTGTCGACCGACGACACGTAGCGCGGCTCCAGCGGCCGCAGGTGCTGCGTCTCGTACCAGTTGAACAGGTGGCCGTTGTAGGTCTCCAGCCGCGCCATGCTGGCAAGCGTGGCCTTCATGCGCGCGATGAACGGGCCGCCGGCCAGCCAGCCGAGGTCGTGGGCCCGCATCAGCGCCAGCAGGTACAGCCCGATGTTGGTCGGCGAGGTGCGATGGGCCACCACCTCTTCCGGCTCGAACTGCACGTTGTCGGGCGGCAGGTGGTTGTCGGCCTCGGTGACGTAGTCCTCGAAGAAGCGCCAGGTGCGGCGCGCGATGCGGCGGAATTCGCGCAGCTCGTTGTTGCCGGCCAACCGCCCGGCCAGCAAGCCCGGCGAGCTGATCGCCACCGCGATCACCGGTGCCAGCCACCACGCTGCCAGCAGCGGGGCGGCGGCCAGGATCGCATCGCGGTTGAAGGCCAGGATCAGCGCGCTGGAGGCGATCACCGGCAGCGTCGCGCTGCTGATGGCCCAGCTGAACTGCCGCAGCTGGCCGCCGGCGGCCGCCTTGGCCTGCGCGGCGGTGCGCCATTCGAGCATCTTGCGCTGCGACACGAAGGTGCGCCACAGCGCGCGCACGATGGCATCGGCCATCACGCAGGCGCTCTGCGCCAGCAGCACCACCTCGATCAGCGCGTGGCCCGCCACGTGCCCCAGGTCGCGCGTCAGCTGGATCGGCCGGTTGCTGCGCACGCCCTTGGGCATCGGCTTGAAGAGCGCCGCGAACCAGCCGAGCAGGCCCGGCAGCGTGATGGCCGCCACCACCAGCGCCAGCCAGGCGAGCGGCTGCGCCGCCGGGTCCATCCAGGCCGCGACGATGAGCGCGAACGAAGCCATCGGCAGCAGCGAGCGGCGCAGGTTGTCGAGCATCTTCCAGCGGTTCAGCGGCGACAGCGGCTCGGCCCGCATGCCCAGCAGCCAGGGCAGCAGCTGCCAGTCGCCGCGCACCCAGCGGTGCGAGCGCGCTGCCGCGACCTCGGAATGCGACGGCGAATCCTCGAAGAACGCGACGTCGCTGACCAGCGCGCAGCGCGCGAAGGCGCTTTCGAACAGGTCGTGGCTGAGCAGCGCGTTCTCCGGCACGCGGCCGGACAACGCGGTGTGGAAGGCCTGCAGGTCGTACAGGCCCTTGCCGGTGTAGGTGGCCTCGCCGAAGGTGTCCTGATAGGTGTCGGAGACGGCGGCGGCGTACGGGTCGACGCCGGCGCCGCTGGAGAAGATCCAGCGGAACACCGAATGGTCCTCGGCCTGCGGCAGCAGGAACGAGATGCGCGGCTGGAACAGCGCATAGCCCCGCGACACGCGGCCGGTCTGCGGGTCGATCTGCGGCCGGTTCAGCGGGTGCGAGGCGGTGCCCACCAGGCGCGCGACCGAGCCGACCGGCATGCGCGTGTCGGCGTCCAGCGTGATCACGTAGCGCACGTTGCGCGGCACCCGCTCGGCCGAGCCGTCCTCGAACACGTACGAGGTGCCGCTCTCGCCGAGCAGCAGGCGGTTGAATTCGTCGAGCTTGCCGCGCTTGCGCTCCCAGCCCATCCACGCGCCTTCGGCCGCGTTCCAGCAGCGGCAGCGGTGGAACAGGTAGAAGCGGTCTTCGGTCTCGGTCCCGGCTGCCATCGGGTAGCGCCGGTTCAGCTGCGCGACCTGCTCGCGCGCCTTGGCCAGCAGCGCCTCGTCGGTCTGCAGCGACTGTTCCGGCGCGTCGCGCCAGTCGGTCAGCAGCCCGAAGCGCAGCTGGTCGTCGCGGTTCGACAGGTAGTGGCGCTCGAGCTCGCCAACCTGGTGCTCGACCTGGTCGAGCTGCGTCAGCAGGGTCGGCACCACCACCATGGTCTTGCACTGCGGCGGCAGGCCCTGGGCGAACTCCAGTCGCGCCAGCTGGACCGGGCGGAACACGCGCCCGAGGATGCGGTTGATGACGAGCAGCGCGATCTCGGAGGCCGGCCACACGGCCAGCAGGAAGATGACGAAGGCCGGCAGCGAGATGTGCTCTTCGGCATAGCCTGCGCGGAAGACCAGCGCGGTCAGCGCGAAGGTCAGTGCGAGCACCAGCGCGGCATACAGGCCGAGCCGGGTGTGCGGCACCGTGGCCTCGATGCGGCGCAGCGGGTTCGGCGTCAGGCCGATGCTGCGCTCGAGCTCGGACCGTCCGTCCGCCAGCAGCCAGTGGCCGATGTCGATGTCGTCGCCGGTCTCGGCCGCGTCGCCGGGGCCTTGCTTGCGGCGCCCGAAACGGTCGACCACCAGCTCCGCCAGGTCAGGTTCGGGCAGGCCGCTGCGGCGGCTCAGCCTTTCGATGCGCTGCCGGTACAACGCCTTCGAATGCGCGTCCATGCGCGCATAGACGCTGTTGCGCTGCAGCGCGCGGTCGACCAGCGAGGTCTGCGCGAAGATGTCGACCCAGTCGCTCAGCTCGATCGCCTTGACGCTGCGGAAGATGTTGCGCACGCGCACGTCGAGCATCGTGCGCACGACCAGGTCGTCCTCGATCGCGCCGGCCTGGTGCACGATGCCCACGCCTTCGGCATGGGCGGCACCGGTGGTGCCCGCAGGGTCGTCGTAGCGCCGGCGCTGCGCCAGCTGGCCCAGGTAGGCCTGGCGGAAGACGGCGGATGCCGTCTTCAGGTCGGGCATCGGCGGGGTCTTCGCCTTGGGCACCGGCCCGCGCGACGGCGCCAGCGAGGTGTCGGCCACGAGATCGGCCGCATGCGCGCCGCGGTGGATCTCGAGGATCTGCTCGGCGCACACGCGCAGCTGGCGGATCAGCAGGAAGTTGAGGATGGGCGCCAGCAGGGCCAGCTCGCGCAGCATCAGCGGGTGCACCTTCTGGTAGTCGACCAGCA
Source organism: Rhizobacter sp. P2_D12 (assembly GCF_056404395.1). NCBI lineage: Bacteria > Pseudomonadati > Pseudomonadota > Betaproteobacteria > Burkholderiales > Sphaerotilaceae > Rhizobacter > Rhizobacter sp. P2_D12. The sequence goes on from NZ_JBFUEB010000016.1 coordinate 8,406, forward strand.
CGCGCACCAGTTCGTCGGCTTCGAAGTCGAAGTCGCAGGCTTCCAGGTAGAAGTGCGAGAACAGCTCGATGCGCGCGCGCGACGGGTGGCCGCCGGTCTGGTAGGCCGGCAGGCCCCGCACCGCGGCATCGGTGAGCTGTTGCGACAGCGCGGTCTGGATGCGCTCGATGACATAGAAGTTGTCGACCAGCCATTGCGCCGCCTGCGACAGCGAGCGCTGCTCGTCGGTGAAGCTCTCGATCTGGCGCACGCAGGCGCGCAACTCCTCGATCGCGCGCGACAACTCGGCCTTGAAGCGGGCCCGGCGCACCGAGCGCGACGGTGCATCCCAGCGCGAGAAGGCGCCGGCGAACTCCTCGATCGCCGCCGGCAACGCGAAGTCGAAGCCCTCGTACACGCTGATGGACGGCATCAATTGCATGCGGGCTCCCCGCGCCGGCCGGGCCGTCGACCTCTGCGCTGAACCGGACGCGCATCCCCTGAAACTGCCGGAGACCCTCTCAATGTCGTTGCGTCCACGAGAGGCTCGCAACCTGCGTGGACAACCCGTCGCTGAACGTCACCATGACCATGCTGAGCACGAGGAATGGCACACCCACAGCCCACATCAACAGTTTCTTCATCCAGCCACTCCCAGTTCGGTTCGGTTGAGGCGCGGGGTAGCGCTTCGGTGAACCCAGTCTATGAACGGCCCCCGTCGGACACAGCCGGACGACAGTGCGATCGTCTGTCGGTGCTGTCCTACGTGGGGCACGGCCGCCCCCGGCTGTAGGCAGCTTCCTACAAGCGCTCCCGCGCTCTTCCGGCAGGGCAGGCGTTGCCCGATTCATACAATCGATCGCATGTCTGCAGACGTCCTGGCGGCTCCTCCCATCATGTTTGTCGCGGAAATGGCAAGATCCGTAACCTTTGCAGACAACGCTGCGGCGTGGACCACTCGTGAAACACAAGAGTCCGACCTGCGCATGCCTCGCCCGTTGAAGAATCAAGAAGCCGGGACATGCTGAAAACCTACATCGTCGAAGACAGCCCGGTGATCAGGGAGAACCTGATCGCCGCGCTGGAGGAATTGGTGGCCGTCGAAGTGGTGGGCACGGCCGACAACGAGGCGGCCGCGTTGTACTGGCTGAAGCAGCCGCGCAATGGCTGCGACCTGGTGATCGTCGACATCTTCCTGAAGAGCGGTTCAGGATTGGGCGTGCTGTCGGCCAGCGCCGACCTGCCCGACAGCACCAAGCTCGTGGTGCTGAGCAACTACGCGACGCCCGACATGCGCCGCAAGTGCCTTGAACTTGGGGCCGACAAGGTGTTCGACAAGTCCAACGAGATCGACGCGCTGATCGGCTACTGCCAGCGCCTGGCGGCCGGCGAGGCCACCAACTCCAGCCCGGGAACCTTGTGAAGCGCACGACGGGGCTGCCCTCCCGGGCAGCGCCGTCGCGCCGGTGCGGCCATCTACTGGATCAGGCCGTTCTTCAGTGCGTAGTAGGTCAGGTCGCTGTTCGACTCGAGCTTCATCTTCTCCATCACGCGCGTGCGGTAGGTGCTGACCGTCTTGACGCTCAGCGACAGGCTGTCGGCCATGTGGCCGATGGTCTCGCCCTTGGCCAGGCGCAGGAACACCTGGAACTCGCGCTCGGAAAGCTGCTCATGCAACGGCCGGTTGGTGTGGCCGCCGAGGTTGTCGGCCAGCAGTTCGGCCACCGCGGGGGTGATGTACTTGCGGCCGCGGGCGACGGTGTGAATCGCCTTGACGATCTCTTCGGGGTCGCATTCCTTGTTGAGGTAGCCGCTCGCGCCCTGGCGCAGCAAGGTGGTCGCGTAGTGTTCTTCGGGGAAACCACTGAGGATGAGGACGGGCAGGTCGGGTTCGCGGGCACGGATGGCGGCGAGGGCATCGACGCCGCTTTGCTGCGGCATCGACAAATCCATCACCAGCACGTCGATCTGCTCCTTGCGCACGATGTCGAGGGCTTCGCGCCCGTTGGACGCCTCGGCCACGACCTGCAGGTCGACTTGCTCCGCGAGATACTGGCGCAGACCGGCACGCACCAATGCGTGGTCGTCAACGATGGCGATTTTGATCATGAGCGACTGTCCCCAGTGGTTGGACTGCGATCGATTCTAGAGGCACACAGAGAAATCGCATGAAGAACTTCTTTCTCCGGTTCAAGCGCAGTGCCTTCACCTTCCCGCTGGCCGTGGTGACTGCGCTGACGCTGATGGGCATCAGCGAGACGGCCTACCGCACCTCGGTCGAGGCGCTCGACCGCCTGGACCGGATGGGCGTCGCCCGCATCAACAACATGGTGCTGCTGCGCCAGGTGCTCGATGCCGAGAACGGCCAGCGCGGCTACCTGATCACCGGCCGCCCCGAGTACCTGAAGCCCTACCGCTCGTCGATGGAGAACATCGGCGAGACGCTGCGCACGCTGACCGAGTACTACACCCACGAGCCCGACCGGGTGGCCGACTTCACCGTGCTCGCGACGCTGGTGAGCAAGAAGCTGTCGGAGATGGACACCACGGTGCAGCTGCGCGCCGACGGCCGCGACGAGGCCTGGCGCGCGGTCATCGAGACCGACATCGGGCGCGAGCAGATGGAGAGCATCCGCCTCGCGTCCGAGCGGCTGGTGGCACGCGAGGCCAAGCTGATCGCGGCCCGCCGCGACGAGGTCTACCAGACGCTGCAGCTGAGCCGGCTGGGCGTCAGCACGATGACGGCGCTGAGCGTGCTGGCCTTCTTCATGTACCTGCGCCAGTCGAACACGCTGGAGCGGGAACGCGTGCACAAGAAGGAAGCCCTGCAGGCCGAGCGCGACCTGCTGGAGGTGCAGGTGACGGCACGCACGGCCCAGCTGACCGAGCTGGCGCAGCATCTGCAGACCGCGCGCGAGGACGAGCGCAGCCGGCTGGCGCGCGACCTGCACGACGAGCTGGGCGCGCTGCTGACGGCGGCCAAGCTGGACGTCGCGCGGCTGAAGTCGCGCATCACGATCCACACGCCCGACATCACCGAACGGCTGGTGCACCTGAACGACACGCTGAACGAGGGCATCGCGCTGAAGCGCCGCATCATCGAGGACCTGCGCCCGTCGTCGCTGAGCAACCTGGGGCTGCTGGCGGCGCTCGAGATCCTGGGGCGCGAATTCGCCGAGCGTTCGGGCGTGCAGGTGAAGAGCGAGCTCGATGCGGTGACGCTGAAACCGTCGGGCGAGCTGACGGTGTACCGGCTGGTGCAGGAGGYGCTGACCAACGTCGCCAAGTATGCGCAGGCGCGCCAGGTGGTGGTGACGCTGCGTCCGCGCGGGCGCCTGGCCGAGATCGACGTGCAGGACAACGGCGTGGGGTTCGACACGCAGGTGGCGCGGCCGTCGACGCACGGGCTGCTGGGCATGCGCTACCGCGTCGAGGCCGAAGGCGGGCGCATGAACATCCAGTCGACGCCGGGGTCCGGCACGCGCATCCACGCCACCTTGCCGTTGTTGTAGACCGGATGCCAATCCGGGTCGGCGCCAAGTCCGTCTCCCTGTCGGCGCTTTCCTACGTGGGCATCCCCGCGTCGCCGACATGGCATCGGCTCACCGTCCCATTCCTGCGCCTGTGGCCGGCTCCTACAGTGGTTCCATCGTCAACCACCACCTTCAAGGAGCCAGGACATGCTGTACTACGCCGTCGTGTTCTTCATCATCGCGCTGATCGCCGCCTTGTTCGGCTTCGGTGGCATCGCCGCCAGCGCGGCAGGCATCGCGAAGATCCTGTTCATCATCTTCGCCATCATGGCCGTGGCAGCTTTCCTGTTCGGTCTCATCAAGCGCGGAACCTAGCGCGTCCTTGCGGCGCCGCGGGCCCTCGCCTAACTTAGTTATCCCACAGCACAAGGAAACAACCATGACCTCCTCGACCTTCAAGCCCGACACCCTGAGCAGCCAAGCCGGCGAAGCCGTCAACCGCCTGGCCGACACGGCCGACAGCGCCGTGAAGAGCACCCGCCGCGTCACCAACACCGCACTCGACCAGGCCGAAACGGCCATCGGCGAAGCGCGCGACACCGCCGAGCCGACGATTGCCCGCCTGGCCGGCCAGGCCGAAGCCCTGGCGCGCCGCAGCGTCGACGCCGTCAAGGACACGGCCCACCAGGTGCGTGAACGCGCCGCCTCGGTCGGCGACGCCACGGTGCGCTACGTCAAGGACGAGCCCGTCAAGTCGATGCTGATCGCCGCCGCGACCGGCGCGGCGCTGATGGGGCTGCTGGCGTTGATCCAGAACGCTCGCCGCAACAACAACCAGCCTTGAGCGAACGCAGGCCACCCGGCCTGCGGCGCCTGTGCGCCGCGGCCGGGTTTCTTGCGTCTGCACCCCATCCACCTCACGGGTGACCGCCATGATCCATCCGCTGATCAAACTCGTGGCCACGCGGCCCGAACTCGTCGCCGATCACCTGAGCGCCTACGCCGCATTGATCGGCAGCGAGGCGAAGCTGGTGCAAAGCCGCTGGACGGTGCGGCTGCTGCTCACCGCACTGGCACTGTGCTGTGTCGGTGTCACGGCGGTGCTGGCCGGCGTGGCACTGATGCTGTGGGCCGTGACGCCGTCGCTGCAGGGCGATGCGGTGTGGGCGCTGTGGGTGGCGCCCGCCATCCCGGCGGCGGTCGCGATCGTCGCCGGCCTCATCGCCCGCAAGCCGCCGGCCGAACCGGCCTTTGCCGCGGTGCAGGAGCAGTTCGAGGCCGACACGCGGATGCTGAGCGAAGCGGGGGCCACATGACGCACGTCGAGGAAGGCGACCTCGACCCGGGCCTGCCGGCCGTCGCACCACCGCAGGCGCTGACGCCGAAGCAGCGCCTGGCCGCCTCGCGCGAGTCGATCCGCCTCGCGTTGCTGAAGGCGAAGGCCCCCCCCGACGCGCGCGCGATGGACACGCCGCAGGAGCCCGGCTGGCTGGGCACGCTGGGCGATGCGCTGTCCGACCTGCCCGCCGCGGCGATCGCGGTGCGCTGGCTGCGCCGCTGGTGGGCGGGTCATCCGTGGCGCACGACGTTCGAGTTCGCGCGCGATGCGGGCAAGGAGCTGGCCGGCCCGGTCGCGAGGAAGCATCCGTGGTGGCTGCTGATCGGCGCCTTCGTCGGCGGCATGCTGCTGACGCGTGCGCGGCCCTGGCGCTGGATCTCGGGCGGGGCCTTGCTGGCCGGGCTGTTGCCGCGCTTCGACCTCGGCTCGATCATCAACTGGGTCAACCTCGCGATCGCCGACTTCGGCGCGAAATCCGCACCGCCTGCCGCCGCGCCCGAAGCGAAGGCACAGGCAACGGCAGCAGAGCCTTCGCCCCCCACGCCCACGCCCACGATGGACAGCGCCACCGGCACCTTGCATTGACGGCAGTCGCATCCGCCCCGAAGCGCGCCCGACGGCGCGCTTCTTCTTTTTGCCGATCGACGAACCAACTGCAAGCGATCGAATCGGCAAAGCATTCCGTCCTACAGGCGCTCACGCCCGCGTCCGATGGCTCGCACGGGGCCGCGACCCTAGAGTTGCGACATCGAATCAGCACCCGGAGAACGAGCATGTTGAAGTGGGCCATCATCTTTGCGGTCATCGCATTCATCGCCGGCATCCTCGGGTTCACCGGCATCGCCGCGGGCGCGGCAGGCATCGCGAAATTCCTCTTCGTGCTGTTCCTGGTGCTGTTCGTCGCCGTCGTGCTGATCGGCCTGCTGGGCGCGAAAGCGATCAGCAGCAAGTGATGTTCTTCTGAATTCCGCGACACGGGCCCGTCCGGGTGGGGGCCTGTTGTTCACCTTCCCGAAGACCACCTGTCCCAAAACGTTCAACAACGTTCCCACTGAAGGAGAACCACCATGTTTGTCCGCAACACCCTCGCCGCCGTCGTGTCTGCCGTTGCGCTGCTGTCCGCCACCGGCTGCGCCGTGACGCGCGACCAGTCGACGGTCGGCGCGTACGTCGACGACTCCGCCATCACCACCGCCGTGAAGGCCAAGTTCGTCGGCAACAAGGAAGTCGATGCGTCGTCGATCAGCGTCGAGACGCTGAACGGCACGGTGCAGCTGTCGGGCTTCGCGAAGAGCGCCGGCGAGAAGAGCACCGCCGAATCGATCGCCCGCAACGTCAATGGCGTCAAGTCGGTCAAGAACGACATCCTGATCCGCCCGTGACGCCGGGAGTGACCATGAACTGGGATCGCATCGAAGGCAACTGGAAGCAGCTGAAGGGCCGCGTCCACGAGCAGTGGGGCAAGCTGACCGACGACGACCATGATGTCGTCGGCGGGCGCCGCGAACAGCTGGCCGGCAAGATCCAGGAGCGCTACGGCGTGGCCAAGGACGAAGCCGAACGGCAGATCGCGGCCTGGGAACGCAGTGCGACCGATGACTGGTTCGACTCGCGCGCCCAGCGCGAAGCGCGCCACCACTGATCGACTCTTCCTGTCGCGGCGCGCAGGCGCCGCGAAGGCGCACCTCCCTGCCGGGTCGTGCGCCTTGCGGCGTTGAAGGCACGGCGCTCTTCGCGCCCCTTCCAACACCATGGCGATGTCCGGCACCCTGACACCTTCCGCTTCGACGACGATGGCCGCACCACCGGCCGTCGACGAAGCGGAGTTGCCGGGCGACGAGCCGCTGCCCGATCCGCTGCCGCGCTCGGCCCCCGCGACCACCGTGCTCGCCGTCGTGGCCGTCATCGCGGCGCTGTGGTGGGGCCAGCGCTTCGCGATCCCGGTGGTCGCCGGCCTGATGCTGGCGATGCTGGTCGCGCCGGTGGTGTTCGCCTTGCGCAGGCTGCTGCACAACCAGGTGCTGGCGGTGCTGCTGTCGCTGGTGCTGTTCCTCGCGCTGGCGGCGCTCGCGTCGATGGCCTTCGGCGGCAAGCTGCTGCGCATGGTGGACCGCAGCCCCGAGGTGATCCGCATGGTGGCCGAGCGCATCACGCAGACCGAGCCGGACGATGATTCGGTGCTCAAGCGCTCGCGCGACGCGCTGCAGGAACTCGACCGCGCCGCGCAGAGCGTCGCCAACGGCGCGCCGCCGCCGAAGCCGTCGCGCCAGAAGCTGATCCCGGCCGCGCCGGCGCACACGCTGACCGAATCGGTGACGCTGTGGATGCGCGACACGGCCGTGAACGGCTCGTCGATCCTGATGAAGTTCGCCGGCGACCTGACGATCATCGTCTTCGTCGCGTTCTTCGTGCTGAGCGGCGGCAGCCCGCTCGCGACGCGCTTCATCGACCTGTGGGGCGGGCGTTCGCAATCGCGCACCCGGGCCTGCCGCGCCCTGCACGAATGCGCGCGGCAGATCCGCGTCTACGTCGGCGTGCTGATGGTCACCAACGTGCTGATCGGCTTTGCCGTGTGGGCCGCGTTCGCGCTCACCGACATCCCCGACGCCGCGAGCTGGGGCGTGACGGCGGCGGTGCTGCACGTGGTGCCGTACGTGGGCATGGGCATCCTGACGGCGTTCGGCGCGGCCGAGGCTTTCCTGGCGCACGGCACCGCGGCGGCGGCGTTCGGCACGGCCGCGTACCTCGTCGTGCTGTCGACGCTGATCGGCACCGCGGTCGCCGCGTGGCTGCAGAGCCGGGCCTCGAAGATGAATGCCGCGGCGGTGTTCATCGGGCTGGTGTTCTGGGGTGCGCTGTGGGGGATCTGGGGGCTGTTCCTCGGGCCGGGGCTGATCGTCGCGATGAAGGTGGTGGCGCAGCACTCGCGCTCGGCGCACCGGTTTGCGCGGCTGATGGAGGGCTGACGGCGTGGAACTGCGCGCAGTGGCCGATTCAGCCGATCCGCCCGGCACCGCCGCGCGCCTGTGGCACCGGCTGGTGGCGAGCGCCCCGGGTCGGCTCGCGTCGCTGGGCGTGCGCGCCGTCAACCGCTTCGTCGAATGCCACGGCGCCCGGCAAGGGGCGGCGGTGGCGTTCTATGCGGCGTTCTCGATGGCACCGCTGCTGGTGGTCGTCACCGGCCTGCTGGTGTGGGTGCTCGGCGACCAGGGCGCGAACTCGACCATGCTGGACGCGGTGGCGCGGCTGGTGGGGCCCAGCGAGGCCAAGGCCTTGTCGGACCTGCTGGCGAGTGCGCCGAAGGCTGCTTCGTCGTTGCTGTCGCACGAGCGGGCGGGCGGGTTCTCGGTCGTCGCACCCGCCGTCGCGGTGGTGACGATGCTGGTCGGCGCGGTGGGCGTCTTCGTCGAGCTGCGTGCGTCGCTGCAGGAGATGCTGGGCCAGCCGGCGACGCGCGGCTCGCTGTGGCACCTGGTGCAGGTGCGATTGCTGTCGATGGGCGTGCTGCTGGGCTGCGGCTTCCTGCTGGCGGTGGCGATGGTGCTGCAGACGGTGGCGCTGCTGGCGATCCGCTGGGTGGTCGGCCAGAGCGACGTGCTGGGCCCGGCGCTCGGGCCGCTGCTGCAATCGGTGGAACTGCTGTGGTCGTGGCTCGTGATGACGACGCTGTTCTCGTTGCTGATGATGTGGCTGCCCGACGCGCACCTGCGGGCCCGCCACGCGTTCATCGGCGCGGCGGTGGCGGCGGTGCTGTTCCTGGCCGGACGCTACGGCATCAATGCGTACATCGCCGGCACGGCCCTGCGCTCGACGCTCGGCGCAGCCGGGTCGTTCGCGGCGCTGCTGGTGTGGATCTACTGGTCGTGCCAGATCTTTTTGCTGGGCGCGGCGCTGGCGGTGGAGATGGGGGCGCACGAGCGGGTGCCGTATCCGGCGCCGCAGGCCGCCTGACCAAAAAAAGGGCCCGCTGTGCGGGCCCTTTCTTCATCGACTCGGCCGGGATCAGCGGCTGAACCCACCCTGGCGCGGACGCTGCGGCTTGCCGAAGCTGCCCTTGTTGCCGCCCGGGCCCGACGGCTTGCGCGGCGCGAAGCCGGCGTTGTTGCCGCGGTCGGCCGGTGCGCGGTCGAACGCGTGGCGCGGGGCGCCATCGTTCGAGCGGTTCGCGAACGGGTTGTCGCGGCGCTCGTTGCCGCCGGCGTTGCGGTCGAACGGACCACGCGGCGCGAAGCCGTCCGGACCACGCGTCGCAAAGCCTTCGCCGCGCGGCGCGAAACCTTCACCGCCACGCGGTGCCGGCTTGCCGTAGCCCTTGTTGAAACCGCCACCGTTCGGGCGGCCGAACGGCTTGCCGCCGAACTTGCCTTCCGGACGCGCCGCGAACATGCGCGGTTCCGGCGACTTCGGCTCCAGGCCGACGATCGTCGCGACCGGGATGTTCTGGGTCGTGAACTGCTGGATGCGGCGGATCATGCCGGTGTCCATGCGTTCGGCCAGCGTCACCGCCAGGCCATTGCGGCCGGCCCGGCCGGTGCGGCCGATGCGGTGCACGTAGTCCTCGGCCTTCATCGGCAGGCCGTAGTTGATCACGTGGCTGATGGTCGGCACGTCGATGCCGCGAGCGGCAACGTCGGTGGCCACCAGCACGCGCAGCTGCTTGTTGCGCAGGCCCTGCAGCACGCGGGTGCGGCGGCCTTGCGGCATGCCGCCGTGCAGCGAGGCCACGGCATGGCCCATGTCGGCCAGGCGGTCGGCCAGCCAGTCGGCATCGCGCTGGGTGCTGGTGAACACCACCGCCTGCTCCATGTCGCGCTCGGTCAGGATGTGGTCCAGCAACGCGTTCTTGTGCGCGCCGTTGTCAGCCCAGTGCAGGCGCTGCTCGATGTTCTCGTGCGTGTCGGTGTGCGACGTGACCTCGATGCGCTGCGGATCGCGCAGCAGGTCTTGCGCCAGTCGGCCCACGTGGCCGGCGAAGGTGGCGCTGTACATCACCGTCTGGCGCTCCTGCGGCAGCTGGTCGGCGATGGTGCGGATGTCGTCGATGAAGCCCATGTCGAGCATGCGGTCGGCTTCGTCGAGCACCAGCATCTCGACGTTCTCGAGGATGGCCTTGCCGCTTTGCAGGTGATCGAGCAGGCGGCCAGGCGTCGCGATCAGGATGTCCAGCGGGCCGCGCAGCGCCTTCAGCTGCGCACCGTACGGCACACCGCCGACGACGGTGGTGACGCGCAGGCCCTGCACGTGCTTGCCGTACACGGTGGCGGCCTTGTCGACCTGCATCGCCAGTTCACGCGTGGGGGCCAGCACCAGGATGCGCGGGCCGTAGACCATGCCCTTCTCGCGGCGCTTGGTGTTGTCGCCGCGGGCGGCCAGGATGCGCTGCAGGCCCGGCAGCACGAACGACGCGGTCTTGCCGCTGCCGGTGCTGGAGGCGACCATCAGGTCCTTGCCTTCGAGGGCCGGCGGGATGGCGCGCGATTGCACGTCGGTCGGGGTGGTGTAGCCGGAATCGGTAAGGGCCTGCAGCAGTGCCGGGTTCAGGCCAAGGGTATCGAAACTCATCGTCTTCTTTCTTCATGCACGGTGCCGCCCGCCCACAGGGCACGGCAGGACACCAGCGTGCTTCAAGCGCACGCAGATCAGTCGCTGGAGAGAATGTGTCCGAACCCAGATCGGAGCGAAATCGCGCCGGTGCCGGGGAACATGGGAACAGTCAAAGCGACGGCATCGCCGCCAACCATTCCCTTACGGGGTTCGGATCAGGCCGCGCGGGGGGAAAGGCCATGGGGGGCCAACCGCGGGAAGACTCGATGAGGTCAGAGGGGATGAACGAAACGCCCCGGCATGCACGCTGTACTTTTGTACGATGTACTTTTGGGGCGAAGCGCGTATTCTAGGGGGATCCGGGTTTTCCCGCAAGCTGCAATCCCCTCCGGTCTACTTGGCCAGGAAATGCTCGCGGTAGTACGCCAGCTCGTCGATCGACTCGTGGATGTCGGCCAGTGCGGTGTGCGCCTGGGCCTTCTTGAAGCCGGCCAGGATCTCGGGCTTCCAGCGCTTGGCCAGCTCCTTCAGCGTGCTGACGTCCAGGTTGCGGTAGTGGAAGAAGGCTTCCAGCTTGGGCATGGTCTTCGCAAGGAAGCGGCGGTCCTGGCAGATGCTGTTGCCGCACATCGGCGAGGTGCTCTTGCCAACATAACGCTTCAGGAAGTCGATCACCTGCGCCTCGGCCGAGGCCTCGTCGATGGTCGAGGCCTTCACGCGGTCGATCAGACCGCTGCGCCCGTGCGTGCCCTTGTTCCAGGCGTCCATCGCGTCCAGCGTCGCATCGCTCTGGTGGATCGCGAACACCGGGCCCTCGACGCGCTGCGTCAGCTGGGCATCGGTGACCACCACGGCGATCTCGATGATGCGGTCGGTCTCGGGGTACAGCCCGGTCATCTCCAGGTCGATCCAGATCAGGTTCTGGTCGCTGCTCTGCAGCGGGCTTGCGGGGTCGCTCATCGTGTTTTCTCCTTGCGGCGATTCTCGCAGGCTCGCGCCTACACTTGCAGACCATGCAATCCTTTCAGCTGACCCTCCTGTTCGCGGCCGCGCTGCTGGCCTCGCTGGGGCTGCGCCTGTGGCTCGCGACGCGCCAGATGCGCCACGTCGCGACGCACCGCGACAGCGTCCCTGCCGTTTTCGCCGCGTCGATCCCGCTCGAAGCCCACCGCAAGGCCGCCGACTACACCGTCGCCAAGGGGCGCCTGGGCCTGCTGTCGATGGCCTTCGGCGCCGCCGTGCTGCTCGGCTGGACGCTGCTCGGCGGGCTGGACGCACTCAACGGCGCGCTGCGCGACGCCCTCTTCCCACGCTTCGGCGGCATGGCCTACCAGCTGGCGCTGCTGGTGGCCTTCTCGCTGATCGGCACGCTGCTCGACCTGCCGTTCGAACTGTACAGCATCTTCCGCCTCGAAGAACGCTTCGGCTTCAACCGCATGACCTGGCGGCTCTACCTGGCCGACATGCTGCGCAACGCGCTGGTCGGCCTGGTGCTGGGCCTGCCGATCGCCGCGCTGATCCTGTGGCTGATGGGCACGGCCGGCGCCTGGTGGTGGGCCTGGGCCTGGGGCGCCTGGGTGGTGTTCGGGCTGGTCGTGCAGGTGATCTTCCCGGTCTTCATCATGCCGCTGTACAACAAGTTCGAGCCGCTCGCGGACGAAACGCTGAAGGCGCGCGCGCAGGCGCTGATGGCACGCTGCGGCTTCACCGCCCGCGGCTTCTTCGTGATGGACGGCAGCAAGCGCTCGGCGCACGCCAACGCCTATTTCACCGGCCTCGGCAAGTCCAAGCGCGTGGTCTTCTTCGACACGCTGATCAGCAAGCTCTCGCCCGGCGAGATGGAAGCCGTGCTGGCCCACGAGCTGGGGCATTTCAAGCGCCGCCACATCCTGAAGGGCACGCTGAAGATGTTCGCGTTCAGCCTCGCCGCCTTCATCCTGCTGGGCTGGCTGTCGGGCCAGGCCTGGTTCTACCTCGGCCTGGGCGTGCAGCCGTCGCTGGACGCGCCGAACGATGCGCTGGCGCTGCTGCTGCTGATGCTGGTGGTGCCGGTGTTCGGCGTCTTCGCGTCGCCGCTGATGGCGCGCAGCTCGCGCAAGCACGAGTTCGAGGCCGACGCCTATGCCTGCGAGCACGCGAGCGGGCAAGACCTTGCCGCTGCCCTGCTGAAGCTGCATGAAGACAATGCCTCCACGCTGACGCCGGACCCGGTGTACGCGCGGTTCTACTATTCCCACCCGCCGGCCGCCGAGCGCCTGGCGGCCCTTCATCCCCAGACGAGCTGAACCATGAGCAACCTGCTGCACCTGAAATGCAAGGCGCTGGAAGGCGCCGACGCGATGGGCCCGAACGAGATCCGCAGCCACCTGGCCCAGGTCAGCGGCTGGCACCTGAACAACGGCGCGATCGAGAAGACCTTCAGCTTCAAGAACTACCACGAAACGATCTCGTTCGTGAACGCGCTGGCCTGGATCGCCCACGCCGAAGACCACCACCCCGAGCTGGCCGTCAGCTACGACCGCTGCGTGGCGCGCTTCAACACGCATTCGGTGGGCGGCATCTCGCTGAACGACTTCATCTGCGCGGCCAAGGCGGACGCGCTCGTGGCCTTCCTCGGTTGATGCGCCGCACTGGCCGCGCGGGCGCCTTGCGATGAGCAAGACGGTTGCGCTGGACACCGGGCTGGTGGTGGCCGGCCACGGGCGCCACTACATCGTCGAGACACCCGACGGCGAGCGCATCGTGTGCCATCCGCGCGGCAAGAAGAGCGACTGCGTGGTCGGCGACCGCGTGCGCTGGCAGGCGTCGGGCGACGAGGGCGTGATCGAGCACGTCGAGCCGCGGCGCAACCTGCTGTTCCGGCAGGACGAATGGAAGACCAAGTCGTTCGCGGCCAACCTCGACCAGTTGCTGGTGCTGGTGGCGGCCGAGCCGGTCTTCAGCGAGTCGCAGCTGGCGCGCGCGCTGATCGCCGCCGAGAGCGCCAGCATCCCGACCCGCATCATCCTGAACAAGGCCGACCTGGCGCAGATCGCCGCGGCACGCGAGCGGCTCAAGCCCTACAGCGCGATGGGCGTCGACGTGATCGAACTCGCGCTGAAGGCCCGCCCCGACGAGGCGCGCGATCGCCTGGGCCCGTTGCTGGCCGGGCGTGCCACGCTGGTGCTGGGCCCGAGCGGCACCGGCAAGAGCACGCTGATCAACCTGCTGGCGCCCGATGCGCGCGCGCAGGTGGGCGACATCTCGCAGGCCCTGAACTCCGGCCGCCACACGACGACGACGACGCAGTGGTACTGGCTGGACGCGGCGCGCAGCACGGCGCTGATCGACTCGCCGGGCTTCCAGGAGTTCGGGCTGCGGCAGATCGAGGCGCAGCAGCTGGCGATGCTGATGCCCGACATCCGCGCGGCCGCCACCGACTGCAAGTTCTACAACTGCACGCACCAGCACGAACCCGGCTGCGGCGTACTGGCGGCGCTGGCGCGCGGCGAGATCAGCGAATCGCGGCATCGCATCTACGGCGAGATCCGCGACGAGCTCGGCCGGCAGCGCTTCTGATCAGCCGATCAGGTTGGCCAGCGACAACAGCGCCAGCAGCAGCATCCACAACACGACGGAGCGCCACACCAGGCCGACGATGCTGCGCAGGTGGCCGGTCTGCGGCGGCGCCCCGGGCGTCGAGCCCTCGGCCCCGGCCAGCTCATCGGAGGCGCCGCTGTCGAAAGTCTTGGAGCGGTCCGGCGTGACCCCCGGCGCCGCACTGCCGCCCAGCTGCACCCCCACCGCGCCGGCCGCGGCCGACAGGATGATGCCCTCGTTGGCATGCTTCCACAGGCCGGCATCGCGGCGCCAGCACGACACCGCCTCCTCGAAGTTGCCGACCACCGCGAAGCCGAAGGCCGTCAAGCGCGCCGGCAGGTGGTCGATCAGGCCGAACAGGCGCTGCGACAGCGCCAGCAGCCGCTCGTTGACCGGCGCGCCGACGGTGCGGCTCTTGAAGGCCCAGTAGCGGCTCGCGAACTCGGCCATGCGGTAGAACACCGCGCCGGCCGGGCCGAAGCCGAGCGTCGACAGCACGACGAACCAGAAGAACACGCCGAACACGTGGCGGTGCGCGGCCAGCAGCGAATGCTCGATGACGTGGCGCAGCAGCTCGGCGCGCGGCAGCTCGCTCGCGTCGAGGTGGCGCCATTCGGCCAGCAAGCGGCGCGCGGTGAGTTCGTCGCCGCGCTCGAGTGCATCGCGGATGTCGGTGAAATAGTGGCTGAACTGCCGGAAGCCCATCGTCAGGTACAGCACGACGACGTTCCAGGCCAGCGCGGCGATCAGGCTGAAGTGGACGATGACGAGGTAGATGCCCCAGGCCATCAACGCCGGGAACAAGGTGGTCACGCACCAGACCACCCAGGCGTGGTGGTCGCGGCCGGCATCGAAGTTGCGGCCGGTCCAGCGCATCCAGCCGGTCAGGCCGTCGTGCACGAAGTTGCGGCGGGGCAGCGGCTTCAGTTGCTCGATCAGCAGCGCGAACAGGACGGCGAAGAAGCTCATGGCCCGCGATGATAGCGGCGGGGGTGCGTGGCTTCGCCGTCAGGCGATCAGGAATCGGTAGAGGTTGCGCAGCATCGCGGCGGTCGCGCCCCAGATGAAGTACTGGTGCGGCTTGCCGTCGGCACCGAGGCCGGTCCAGGGCATCGACAGGAATTCGCGCCGCGCACCACCCACCTCGACGCTGTGGCGGCGGTGGTTGGCCGGGCTCATCAGGAACTCGAGCGGCACCTCGAACACCTCGGCCACCTCGAACGGATCGGCCTGGAACGTGAAGCCGGGGCGCAGCAGCGCGACCACCGGCGTCACGATGAATCCGGTGCCGGTGGTGTAGGTGGGCAGGCTGCCCAGCACGTCGACATACTCGCGGGCCAGGCCGATCTCCTCGGCGGCTTCGCGCAGCGCGGTGTCGACGGCATCCTGGTCGTAGCTTTCGGCGCGGCCGCCGGGAAAGCTGATCTGGCCCGGATGGTCGGTCAGGTGGTCGGTGCGCTGGGTCAGCACCACGCACAGCGATTCGCGCTGGACCAGCGGCACCAGCACCGAGGCATGGGTGGGCTGGCGGGTGCCGAAGGCGCGCTCGACGGCGGTCTCGGGCGCCCAGGCGGGCGGGGACAGGAAGCGGTGGCGCAGCGCATCGGGCGACAGGTGCGGCAGGCCGACGGCAGGAAGGTGATCGTCGATGCCCTCGACGGGCAGTTCCAGCGGATTGAAGCTCAGCGGCATGGACCGATTGGACAAGAAAAAAGCCGCCCCTGGGAGGCGGCTTTCGTAGACCGCGGTCGCCGTCGGGCGATCAGGCCGGCCTTGCCGCTTCGCGGCAGACCCGACGGCGTCGGGCCATGACTTCGTCAGGCGAGCTTTTCCTTGATCCGGGCCGACTTGCCCGAACGATCGCGCAGGTAGTACAGCTTGGCCCGGCGCACATCGCCGCGGCGCTTGACCTCGATCGTCGCGATCAGCGGGCTGTACAGCTGGAACGTACGCTCCACGCCTTCGCCGCTGGAGATCTTGCGAACGATGAAGCTCGAATTCAGGCCGCGGTTGCGCTTGGCAATCACGACGCCTTCGTACGCCTGCACGCGCTTGCGGGTGCCTTCGACGACGTTGACGCTGACGATCACCGTGTCGCCGGGGGCGAAGGGCGGAATGGTCTTGTTGAGGCGAGCAATTTCTTCTTGCTCGAGGGTCTGGATCAGGTCCATGGGCTTTCTCCTGTGATCTTGCCGGCGCCAAGTTGCAGTGTGGACTTCATGGAGGCCACGCCCGGCAGAGGATCGAAAAGCCTGCGATTATAGCCCGAGCCCGGCCAGGAACTTCTCGTCGTGTTTGTCGAGTTCGCCACGGGCCCGTGCCGCATCGATCAACTCCGGCCGGCGCCGGGCGGTGATCTCGAGCGAACGCTCGCGCCGCCAGCGGGCGATCGCGGCGTGGTGGCCCGACAGCAGCACCGGCGGCACCGGATCGGGCCCGGCCGGCGATTCCAGCACCTCGGGGCGGCTGTAGTGCGGACAGTCGAGCAGCCCGTCGGAGAAGCTGTCCTGCTGGTGCGACTGGGCGTCGCCCAGCACGCCCGGCTGCAGGCGGGCCACGCCATCCAGCAGCGCCAGCGCCGGCAGTTCGCCGCCGGACAGCACGAAATCGCCGAGGCTCAGCTCCAGCGTGACGTGGCGGTCGATGAAGCGCTGGTCGATGCCCTCGTAGCGCCCGCACAGCAGCACCGCGCCGGGGCCGGCGGCGAATTCGCGCAGCACGGCCTGGTCGATGCGCCGGCCGGTGGGCGTGAAGTGCACGACGGCGGCGGGGTGGCCCGAGTCGGCGCGCTCGCCGCGGATCGCCGCCAGCGCGCGTTCCAGCGGCTCGACCAGCATCACCATGCCCGGCCCGCCGCCATACGGACGGTCGTCGACGCGGCGGTAATTGTCGTCGGCGAAGTCGCGCAGCGGCCACAGCCGCACGTCGACCTGGTTCGATTCGAAGGCACGGCGCGTCACGCCCACCGTCAGGTGGGGCGAGAACAGCTCGGGAAACAGCGTGACGACGTCGAAGCGCATCGCCGGGCTCAGTAATCCAGGCCCCAGTCGACGGTGATGCGGCGCTCGGCCATGCTGACGTCGTCGACGTAGGCGGCGACGAACGGGATCAGGCGCTCTTCGGCCGGCGTGGCCGCCTCGAGCCGCAGCACGCTGTGCGGCCCGGTGTCGATCAGGCCGGCCACGGTACCCAGCGTCTGCCCTTCGCGGTTGACGACCGTCATGCCGATCAGGTCGACCCAGTAGTACTCGTCCTTGTCGGCGGTCGGGAAGCTGGAGCGGCCGACGAAGATGCGCGCGCCGCGCAGGGCCTCGGCGCCGCTGCGATCGGCCACGTCCTGCACCTGCGCGACGACACCGTCACCGTGCTCCTTGACCTGCATCACCTTCAACAGCGGGGGGATGGCGGCATGGACTGCGCCCGCGCTTGCAGGAAGCTTGACGCCCTGCTGCGGCTGCGGCGGTTTCAGGAACCACCGACGCGAAGAAAAAAGAGCCTGGGGATCGGCGGCGAACGGCTGGACCTTGATCCAGCCTTTCACGCCCCAGGCGTCGAGGACACGGCCGACTTCCACCGCATCGTCGGGCCAGGCGGGATCGGACATCCCGGTGGGCACCGGCGCGGCGGTCATCGACGCGTTCCTCAGGCTGCCGCGGCAGCCGGCGTCGCGGTCTTGGCTTGGGCGACCAGGCGGGCGACGGTCGGCGACAGCTGGGCGCCGTGGGCGGTCCAGTGCTCGACGCGGTCGAACGCGACGCGCAGCGGCTGTTCGCCACCGGACGCCACCGGGTTGTAGAAGCCGACGCGTTCGATGAAGCGGCCGTCACGGCGGACGCGCGAATCAGCGACGACGATGTTGTAGAACGGACGCTTCTTGGCGCCGCCACGTGCGAGTCGAATCACGACCATGTTGTTTCCTTGAATTGTCTAAAAACAATCCACCGCACCAGGAGACACTCAGGCGAGCAGATCAGGGGTCGAAAATCGACCAGGGCTCGGCGCCGTAGATACGCCGGCCTTGCGGGCCGACCGTCACCGAAACCGCGCATTATAAACTCCCGGATCCAACTTGCACCCCACCATGTCCGAGAGCCCCATCACGATCCGCGCCAGCAGCGCTGCCGACCTTCCCGCCATCGCCGACATCTACGGCTGGAACGTGCTGAACGGCACCGGCACCTTCGAGCTCGACGCGCCCGACCTCGCCGAGATGACCCGCCGCCGCGACGACGTGCTGGGCAAGGGCCTGCCCTGGCTGGTGGCCGAGCGCGGCGGCCAGGTGCTGGGGTACGCCTATGCCAACCACTTCCGCCCGCGCCGGGCCTACCGCTTCTGCCTCGAAGACTCGATCTACCTGGCCGACGCGGCCCGCGGCCAGGGCGTCGGCAAGGCCTTGCTGGCCGAACTGATGGCGCAGTGCGAAGCGCTGGGCGCGCGCCAGATGCTGGCGGTGATCGGCGATTCGGCCAACGCCGGCTCGATCGGCGTGCACCGCAGCTTGGGTTTCGAGCACACCGGGTTGCTGAAATCCGCCGGCTGGAAGTTCGATGCCTGGCGCGACGTGGTGCTGATGCAGCGCTCGCTCGGCCCGGGCGACGCGCAGGCCCCGGCGGCGGGCCAATGAGCATGGCCAAGTCGAAGACGCTCGCGACCTGGATCGCCCTCGTCGGCGGCAGCCTCGGGCTGCACCGCTTCTACCTGCACGGCCCGCGCGACCCCTGGGGCTGGCTGTGGCCGATCCCGACGCTGATCGGGGCCTACGGCGTCGAGCGCGTGATCCGCATCGGCCAGGACGACCCGCTGTCCTGGGCGCTGATCCCGCTGCTCGGCCTGGCGATCTCGGCGGCAATGCTGGCCGCGATCGTCTACGGCCTGATGCCCGACGAGAAATGGAGCCAGCGCTTCAACGCCGGCGCCCCGGTCACGCCGTCGGGCTGGGCCGCGGTGATCGGTGTCGTCCTCGCGCTGCTGCTCGGCGCCACCGTGCTGATGTCCACCATCGCGTTCGGCGGACAACGCTACTTCGAGTACCAGGTCGACGAGGCGCGCAAGATCAGCCAGTGACCGCGCCGGCGAACGCCGTCAGGCGAACAGCGCGAAGCTGACCCAGTACGCGACCGCCGCGACGAAGGCCGAGGCCGGGATCGTGAAGATCCACGCCCAGACGATGTTGCCGGCCACGCCCCAGCGCACCGCCGACGCGCGCCGCACCGAGCCGACGCCGACGATCGCGCCGGTGATGGTGTGCGTGGTCGACACCGGGATGCCGAGCGCGGTGGCGAGGAACAGCGTCATCGCGCCGCCGGTCTCGGCGCAGAAGCCGCCCACCGGCCGCAGCTTGGTGATCTTCTGCCCCATGGTCTTCACGATGCGCCAGCCGCCGAACATCGTGCCCAGGCCGATCGCCAGGTAGCAGCTGCCGATGACCCAGGCCGGCGGGGCCTTGTCGCCGGTCGCCGCGTGCCCGGTCGCGATCAGCAGCATCCAGATGATGCCGATGGTCTTCTGCGCATCGTTGCCGCCGTGGCCCAGGCTGTAGAGCCCGGCCGACAGCAGCTGCAGGCGCCGGAACCAGTTGTCGACCCGCAGCGGCGAGCTGCGCCGGCAGATCCAGGCCACCGCCACCATCAGCAGCGAGCCGAGCAGGAAGCCGAGCGCCGGCGACACGAAGATGAAGGCGACGATCTTCAGGACGCCCGCGCCGTTCAGCGCCGCGGTGCCGCCCTTGCCGATCACCGCGCCGCAGATGCCGCCGATCAGCGCATGCGACGAGCTCGACGGGATGCCGTACCACCAGGTGATCAGGTTCCACGCGATCGCGCCGATCAGGGCGCCGAACACCACGTGGTGGTCGACCGCGCTCGGCGCGACGATGCCCTTGCCCACCGTGGCCGCCACCGTGAGGTTGTGGAACACCGAGATCGCCAGCACGTTGAAGAAGGCCGCGAACACCACCGCCTGCTGCGGCTTGAGCACGCCGGTCGACACGACGGTGGCGATGGAGTTCGCCGCGTCGTGGAAGCCGTTCATGAAATCGAAGGCAATGGCCAGCAGCACCAGCAGCGCCACCACCCAGAACGCGACCTGGATCGATGCCATCAGGAGTTCTCGAGGACCACGCCCTCGATCAGGTTCGCCACGTCCTCGCACCGGTCGGAGATGGATTCCAGCTGCTCGTAGATCGCCTTCAGCTTGATCAGCTCGCGCACGTCCTTCTCCTCGCGGAACAGCTTGGACATCGCGGCGCGCATCACGCGGTCGGCGTCGGACTCGAGCTTGTCGATCTCCTCGCAGGTCTTGATCGCCGCCTCGATCGCGTCGTGCTGGTTCAGCTTGGGCAGCAGCGACACGGCGTGCTGCACGCGCTCGCAGCACTTGGCGCTCAGGTCGCCCAGGCGCAGCACCTCTTCGGTCATCGCGCGCACGTCGTACAGCTGCATGGTCTCGGTCGCGTCCTGCAGCAGGTCGACGATGTCGTCCATCGCATTGATCAGCCCGTGGATCTGCTCGCGGTCGATCGGCGTGATGAAGGTCTTGTGCAGCAGCCGGTTCACCTCGGCGGTGATGCGGTCGGCGGCGCGCTCGGCGGCGACCACCTCGTTGGCATGCTTCTCGCGCAGGTTCAGGTCGTTGTAGTTCTCGATCATCGCGATGAAGGCCCGCGCCCCTTCGACGATGAACGCGGCGTGCTGGTTGAACAGCTCAAAGAAATTGCCTTCGCGCGGCAGCAGCTTGCCAAACAGCATCGTGGGTTCTCCAAGGAATCGGCAGCGATGCCATCCCGGTTGTCACCGTGCTGTCATCGATTTGTCACGGCCGGAAGTGTAGCCGGGCGGATCAGGCCAGCCGGGGCTGCGCGCCGGGGTCGAAGAAGTCGCGCGGGCCCTCGAACGCGGCCAGCCGGTCGAGCAGCGCCTGCCAGTCGGCCTCGCTCGCGATCGGGTTGAAGCGYTCGGTGTTGACGGCCAGCACCGGTGCCGCGTCGAAGGCCTCGAAGTAGCTCGCATAGCCGTCGGCCAGGCGCTGCAGGTAGTCGGCACCGATGCGCTGCTCCATCGCGATCGCGCGCCGCTGGATGCGCTGCAGCAGCACCGGCGTCGGCGCCTGCAGCCAGATCACCAGGTCGGGCTGGGGCACCTGCGGCGCCACCTGCGCATACATCTGGCTGTACAGGTGGTATTCCTCGTCGCTCAGGTTCAGGCGCGCGAACAGCGCGTCCTTGGCGAACATGAAATCGCTGACGATGGCCTGCGAGAACATGCCCGGCTGCGCCAGCGAGCGTACCTGGCGCAGGCGCTGGAACAGGAAGAACACCTGGGTCTGGAACGCGTAGCCGGGCTGATCGGCATAGAAGCGCTCGAGGAAGGGGTTCTCGTCCGCCTGCTCCATCATCGGCTCGGCACCCAGGTGCGCCGCCAGCCGGCGCGCGAGCGAGCTCTTGCCGACGCCGATCGGCCCCTCGATGGCGATGTGGCGGAAGCGCTCCAGCCCGTGCGTCATGGCCTCAGGCGCTCACGAGCGGAAGATGAAGTACACCGCCCCGACCAGGCACAGCCCGGCCCACAGGTAGTCGAGCTTGAACGGCTGGCCCATCCAGATCATCGCGAACGGCACGAACACGCCGAGCGTGATCACCTCCTGCGTGATCTTCAGCTGCGCCAGCGAGAAGCCGCCGGCGTAGCCGATGCGGTTGGCCGGCACCTGCAGCAGGTACTCGAACAGCGCGATGCCCCAGCTGATCAGCGCCGCGGTGTACCAGGGCTTGTCGGCCAGGCTCTTCAGGTGGCCGTACCAAGCCACCGTCATGAAGACGTTGGAGGCGATCAGCAGCACGATCGTCTGCAGCGACACGGGGATGGCGTTCATGGGTCCAGTCTCTCGATGCGTTGTGCCGGCAGCCGCGACAGCAGCGACGCGACGCTGCCAAGGCCCGGCACCGGCCAGTCGGGCGCCAGGTCGGACAGCGGCGCGAGCACGAAGGCGCGCTCGTGCAGCCGCGGGTGCGGCACGGCGAGCGTCGGCAGCTCGAGCTGCAGGTCGCCGTACAGCAGCAGGTCGAGGTCGAGCGTGCGCGGGGCATTGCGCACCGAACGCACGCGCCCGTGCCGCGCCTCGATGGCCTGCAGCGCATCCAGCAGCTCCAGCGGCGCCAGCGTGGTGCGCAGGCGCGCGACGGCGTTGACGTAGTCGGGGCCGCCCGCATCGACCGGCGCGGTGCGGTACATCGGCGAGGCCTTCAGCTGCGACACGCCGGGCAGTGCCGCCAGGCCTTCCAGGGCCTGCGTCAGCGTGGCGCGTGCATCACCGAGGTTGGCGCCCAGCCCGACGAAAGCCCATTCGCCGCGCCGCTCACGGACCGGATCATTCGGCATCGCCGCCGGCGGACGGGGTTTCACCCGCGCCACCGCCCGGCTTGCGCCGGCGACGGCGGCGCTTGCGGGCCGGGTCCGCAGTCTCCTGCAGCTCGGCATCGCCCTGCGCCGCCACCGCCGGGGCGGCGGCCTTGCGCTCGCCCGCCGCGGCCGGGGCCCGGCGCGGGGCCTCGCGCGTGCCGTGCATCAGGCGCGAGCGCTCGTCGGGCTCGGCCTGCGAGAAGTCTTCCCACCAGCGGGCCAGCTCGGCTTCGATCTCGCCGGCATCGGCGCGCAGCCGCAGGAAGTCGAACGCGGCGCGGAAGCGCGGCTGGTCGACCAGCGTGAACGGGCCGTTGCCGGTGCGGCGCTCGAAGCGCGGCTGCATCAGCCAGATCTCGCGCATGTCGCCGGCCAGCTTGCCGCGGCCGGAGATGTCGCCGATGCGGGCGTCGAACACCGCGTCGATCGCCTGCTGCAGTGCCGGGAACGGCGCCTCGCCGCCCTTCTTCAGCCGCAGCCAGCGGTCGAGCACCTCGTGCCACAGCATGCAGGCGAGCATGAAGCTCGGCGCCACCGGCTTGCCTTCGGCGACGCGCCGGTCGGTGTCGGCCAGCGCCAGCTGCACGAACTTCTGGCGCGCCGGGTGCTTGGCCGCGTCGTCGAGCATCACGTCGAGGACCGGGAACAACCCGCGCGCCGCGCCGGCCAGGCCCTGCTTGTGCAGCTCTTCGATGCTGGCCAGCGCATGGCCGGTCTGCAGCAGCTTGATCATCTCGTCGAAGGTGCGCGAGGCCGGCACGCTGTCGAGCAGCGAGGCCAGCTCGCGGATCGGCGCGCGCGTCTTCGCGTCGATCGTGAAGCCCAGCTTGGCCGCGAAGCGCACCACGCGGATGATGCGCACCGGGTCTTCGCGGTAGCGCGTGACCGGGTCGCCGATGATGCGCAGCACCTTCTTCTTCGCGTCCTTGATGCCGCCGTGGTAGTCGACGACGATCTGGCGCTGCGGGTCGTAGTACATCGCGTTGACGGTGAAGTCGCGCCGCGCCGCATCCTCGATCTGCGGGCCCCAGACGTTGTCGCGCAGCACGCGGCCGGCCGCGTCGACCGCATGGGTCTTGCCGGCGAGCTCGCTCTTCGAGGTCTTCTCGTTGCCGCTGACCTGCTCGGAGGCCGCCGCGTCCATCATCGCGCGGAAGGTGGAGACCTCGATCACCTCGTGCTCCCGGCCGCGCCCGAACACCACGTGCACGATGCGAAAGCGCCGGCCGATGATGAAGGCGCGCCGGAACAGGCCCTTGACCTGCTCCGGCGTCGCGTTGGTGGCGACGTCGAAATCCTTCGGACGCAGCCCGACCAGCAGGTCGCGCACCGCGCCACCCACGATGTAGGCCTCGTAGCCGGCGTCGGCCAGCGTCTGCACGACGCGCACGGCGTGCTCGTCGACCAGCGCCGGGTCGATGCCGTGCTCGCCGGCCGGGACCTCGACCCGCTTGCCCTTGGGCACGGCGATCGGTGCGCTGGATTTGCCCAGCAGCTTGTCAATGAACTTCTTGATCATTGGTTGAAGAGTTGAAGTACGCGCCAGCCCCGTTCGCGTGCAATGGCTTCCAGCGACGGCGAGGGGTTGGTCGCCACCGGGTCGGTTGCGCATTCGAGCAGCGGCAGGTCGTTCGGCGAATCGCTGTAGACGCTGATGCGTTCGAAATCCTGCAGCCGGTGCCCCAGGCCTGCCAGCCACTCGCGGGTGCGAGCTGTCTTGCCGTCTCGAAACGAAGGTGTCCCGCGGATCCGGCCCGTGATGTTACCCGCCGGACCGCGTTCCAGGTCCACCGCAAGCAGGTGGGGCACGCCGAAGGCCCGGGCGATCGGGGCGGTGACGAACTCGTTGGTCGCGGTCACGATGGCCACCAGGTCGCCCCGCGCCTGGTGTTCGCGCACCAGCGCGGTGGCCCGCGGCAGCAGTGCCGGCGCGATCACCTCGCGCATGAAGCCGGCCTGCGCGGCGGCCAGCTCGGCCGCCGGGCGGTCGCGCCAGGCGCGGGTCGCGAACTCGACGTATTCGTGGATGTCCAGCGTGCCGGCCTGGTACTGGACGTAGAACGCGTCGTTGGCGCGGCCGAAGCTTTCGGCCTCGACCCAGCCCAGGCGCAGCATGTACTCGCCCCAGGCATGGTCGGAATCGAGCGGGATCAGCGTGTGGTCGAGGTCGAACAGGCACAGGTTCATGTCGGCTCCGGCCCTTCTTCGGCCAGCATCTGCTTCAGCAAGGGCACGGTGATGGCGCGCTTGTGCGCCAGCGCGAACTCGTCCAGCCGGTCGAGCAGGCGCATCAGGTGCTTCAGGTCGCGCGAGAAGCGCGTCAACAGGTAGTCCATCACGTCGTCGGACAGGAAGATGCCGCGCCGGTCGGCCTCGCGGCGCAGCGCGCCGCGCGCCTCGGATTCGCCCAGCGGCTCGATCGCGAAGATGTGGCCCCAGCCGAGCCGGGTGCGCAGGTCTTCGCGCAGCGGCAGGTCGATCGGCGGCACGCGGGCGGCTGCGGCCACCGGGATGCCGTGCGTCGTGGCCTGCACGAACAGCGCGAAGGCGGCGTGCTGCTCGGCCTCGTCGAAGGCGTCGCAGCCGTCCAGCACGATCAGCGTGTCGCCCTCGTCGAACTGCCACGGCAGGTCGTCGCCGGCGCTGAACCAGCTGACGCGTCCGCCCTGCTGCTGCACGCTGCCGGCCAGGCCGCGCAGCAGGTGCGTCTTGCCGGCACCGGACGGCCCCCACAGCAGCACCGGCGCCGCCTGGCGCGTGAGCCCGCGCAGGTGCTGCAGCGCCAGCGCGTTGCCGCCCGCGACGAAGGTCTCGAAGGTGTGGGCCGGGTCGCTGGCGATCAGCAGGGGCAGTTGACGCATCGGCCGTTCACCCGCGGAACAGCTTGCTGTCGACATAGGCCGCGCGCACCCGGCCGGCGGCCACGGCCATCACCGCGCTGAGCGGCAGCGCGATCAGCACGCCGACGAAGCCGAACAGCTGGCCGAAGGCGAGCAGCGCGAAGATCACCGTCAGCGGGCTCAGGCCGATGCGCTCGCCGACCAGGCGCGGCGTCAGGAACAGGCTCTCGATCACCTGCCCCGAGCCGTAGACCACCGCCACTGCGATCAGCCCGTAGGCGCTTGCGAACTGCAGCGTGCCGGCCAGCAGCGCCAGCACCAGCCCGAGGCCGAAGCCGAGGTAGGGGATGAAGACCGCCAGCCCGGTGAAGACGCCCACCGGCACCGCGAGGTCGAAGCCGAACAGCGCCAGCCCGATGCTGTAGAGCACCGCCAGGATGCCCATCACCAGCAGCTGGCCGCGCAGGTACTGGCCCAGCACCGCGTCGCACTCGTCCATGAAGCTGCGCACGCCGTGCTGCAGCCGCGGCGGGATCAGGGCTTCGAGCCGCTGCACCTGGCGCGGCCAGTCCATCAGCAGGTAGAACAGCACCACCGGGATCAGCACCGCGTTGCCGACGATGGCCAGCAGGAAGCTGCCGCCGATGCGCGCCGAGCTGAGCGCGGTGCCGACCCATTCCTCGACGTTCTCGCCCAGGCGCTGGACCACGAATTCCTTCACGCTGGCGGTGTCGAGCTGGGCGTGGATGCCGAACTGCGCGAGCCACGGCGTCGCCCACAGGCTGAAGCGGTCGATCAGCAGCGGCACCTGCTGGCGCAGCAGCGGCAGCTCCTTCGACAGGATCGGCACGATCAGCAGCAGCACCGTCAGCACGACCAGCAGCGCCAGCACCTCGACGCCCAGCACCGCCAGCACGCGCGGCACGCCGCGCGCGGCCAGCCGCTCGACCGGCGGGTGCAGCGCATAGGCCAGCACCGCACCGACGATGAAGGGCGTCAGCACCGGCGCCAGCAGCCACACCAGCACCAGCCCCACCAGGGCGATGGCCAGCCACGAAAGGGTTTGACGCTGCGCGGGAGAAAGTTGCATCGGCGGGTCGGTGATGCCGGCGAAGGCGTGCCCGGGGTGGGCGGTGCCGGCAGGAAGCGGCAAATTCTAAGGGGCAGCCCGACACCCCCTGAAACAATCGGCGCGGCCAGTCAGTGCAGCCTGCGCGGGCCCGCCCGGCGCAGTTCGTCCAGGCGGGACTGGATCGCCGCGCGGTCGTCGGCGCCCGGCACATGGGCCAGGTAGCTGGCCAGGTCGTGCACCGCCTCGCCGCCCAGGCCCACCGCGGCCAGCGCGAGGCCGCGGTCGCGGCGCTCTTCCCAGTCCTGCGGCAGCAGGATCACCAGCCGGTTCAGCACCTGCAGCAGGCGCGGCCAGTCCTCGGTGCTGCGGTGGATTTCCTTCAGGTTGCGCAGGATGCGCGCCAGCACGTCGCGTGCCGGCGCGGCCTGCAGGAACAGGCCGAGCGGCACGTCGAAATCGCCGACCAGGCCGTGGCTCTTGCGGTAGGGCATCAGCAGCTCGTCGAGCTCGTCGCGCGACAGCGAATGGCCGGTGAACGGGTCGATCACCACCTCGCCCTGCGGCATGTGCAGCTTGACCAGGAAGTGCCCGGGGAAGGACACGCCGCGCGCCTGCAGCCCGATCTGCGTGGCCAGCTCGATGTAGAGCACCGCCAGCGTGATCGGGATGCCGCGCCGCGTGCGCAGCACCGTGCCGAGGTGGCTGTTGCCGGGGTCGTAGTAGTCGTTGACATTGCCGGCGAAGCCGAGGTCGCTGAAGAAGAAGTGGTTGAGCCGGCGCAGGCGCTGCAGCGGCACCGCATCGGCCGGCACGCGCTGCTTCAGGCGGGCGCCGAGGCGGTCGATCTCGGCCAGCACGGACTGGGCGTCGAGCCCGGGATCGTCGTCCTGGCCGATCGCGACGGCAGCCTCGGTCAGCGACAGGCTGGCGTCATCGGCGACCAGCGACGCGAAATACTCCAGCGCGGTGGGCGCCTCGAACTGCAGTGGACCCGGCATGCGTTCCAGTTTAGCCGCGGCGCGCGAACTGCTTGAGGTTCAGCCCGGTCGCGAGCAAGGTCCCGAAATAGACCACGGCCGAGGCTCCCAGGCAGGCCGCCAGCCAGCCGATGCGCCCGCCGCCCTGGTGGCCGAGCGCGATCCAGTCGAGCCGGCTCGCGGCATACGCCAGCAAGGCGCCCAGCAGCGCGGTGGCCAGCAGCACGCGCCATGCGAAGCCGCCCCAGCCGGGCGACGGCACGTAGCTGCCGGCCCGGCGCAGCCCGAAGAACAGCCAGCCGGCGTTGACCAGCGCCCCGAGGCCGATCGACAGCGCAAGGCCCGCATGGCCCAGCTGCGGCACGAACAGCAGGTTCATCAACTGGGTCAGCACCAGCACGACGACGGCGATCTTCACCGGCGTGCGGATGTCCTGCCGGGCATAGAAGCCGGGCGCGAGGATCTTGATGCCGACCAGCCCCATCAGCCCGACGCCGTAGCCGCGCAGCGCGAGCACGGTCTGGGCGACGTCCTCGGCGCGGAAGGCGCCGCGCTGGTACAGCGTGGCCACCAGCGGCGTCGTGAAGACCAGCAGCGCCACCGCGCAGGGCAGCGCCAGCAGCACCACGAGGCGCAAGCCCCAGTCGAGCAGGCCGGCGTAGGACTCGGCGTCGGCACGCGCCTGCGCCGCCGACAGCTGCGGGATCAGCACCACGCCGAGCGCGACGCCCAGCAGCGCGGTCGGGAATTCCATCAGCCGGTCGGCATAGGTCAGCCACGACACCGCGCCGACGCCGACGTGCGATGCGATCTGGGTGTTGATCAGCAGCGACAGCTGGGCCACCGAAACACCCAGCAGCGCCGGTGCCATCTGGCGCAGCACCCGGTGCACGCCGGGGTGGTGCCACGCCGCGCGGATCGCCGCCGGGCTGAGCCCGATGCGCGGCAACTGGCCGATGCGCGCCAGCGCCGGCAGCTGCACGGCCAGCTGCAGCACGCCGCCGACCATCACGCCGACGGCCATCGCGTAGATCGGCTCGATGCCGTGGCGGCGGAACACCGGCGCCAGGCCCCAGCCGGCGCCGATCACCGCCAGGTTCAGCAGCACCGGCGATGCGGCCGGCACCGCGAATTTTTTCCAGGTGTTCAGCACGCCGGCCGCCAGCGCCACCAGCGAGATGAAGCCGATGTAGGGGAACATCCAGCGCGTCATCACCACCGCGCCGTCGAACTGCGCCAGGCCCGAGGCCATCAGCCAGACGATCAGCGGCGCGCCCACCATGCCGGCCAGGCAGGTGACCAGGAGCGCCCAGAACAGCACCGTGGCGACCGCGTTGACCAGCAGGTGCGTGACCTCGTCGCCCTCGCGGGTGCGCGTCTCGCCGAGGATGGGCACGAAAGCCTGCGCGAAGGCGCCCTCGGCGAACAGCCGGCGCAGCATGTTGGGGATGCGGAACGCGGCCTGGAACGCGTCGGTCCAGGCGCCGGCGCCGAACATCGCGGCCACCATCAGCTCGCGGCCGAGCCCGGTGATGCGCGAGGCCAGGGTCAGCAGGGAGACGACGGAGGCAGCGCGCAGCAGGTTCATGGGGGACCGGGCAGGAAGGCGGGCGGATTATAGGTAGCGCCTGCTAACGCCGGCGGGTCTGGTTTGCCTGCCCCGCGTCTTGAATGCTATACTCGTCGTCTTTGCCCCACCTGGATAAGCTCTAAGCATGGCCACCTCCTCCAAAGCCAAGAAGACGGTTCGCATCGCGTCGGGCCGCAAGCGTGTTCGCCAAGACGTGAAGCTCAACGCCGCCAACACCGCGCTGCGTTCGAAGTTCCGCACCGTCATCAAGAACGTTCAAAAGGCCGTTGTCGCCGGCGACAAGGCCAAGGCTGCCGAAATCTTCAAGACTGCCCAGCACGTCATCGATTCCGTGGCCGACAAGGGTCTGTTCCACAAGAACAAGGCCGCTCGCCACAAGAGCCGCCTGTCGGCCAAGATCAAGGCGCTCGCAGCCTGATCGAATCATCCAGGTGGTAAGTGAAAAGGCCCGCTCAGCGGGCCTTTTTCATTGGCGGCGGCAATGCAGGCCTCAAGCCGCTTCCTGGGCCGACGGCGGCACCGGCGCCAGCTGCCCGCCCGGCAGCAGGCAGGCCTCGACGACCTGCAGGTTGTTGTCGCGGGCGAAGTTCATCACGAAATCCCAGGCCATCGGCTCGATGGCCTTCAGCTCCTCGCTGACGATCACGCACTTCACGCCGTTGATGACCCGCGGCACGCAGTAAGGCGAATAGCCGATGAAGGAGCCGATGCCGCCGGCCGAGCCGCCGGGGCGGAAGCTGGACATCGCCCCCGCCAGCCGCTCCGCCCAGTCGCTGGGGCGGAAGGTCTTGCCATCCTTGGTCAGGCCTTGGATGAACACTTCGCGAGGCAGGGGTGAGGTCATGCGGTCTGGCGTGCTGCGAACAAAGGGGCGGGGTGGCCGCCCGGTATTGTGCCGCGATTATGTTGCGTCGCAGCACCGGGCCGCCCGATGCAGGGACATGCCGATGTGCCGTTATCGGCATGCAAAGGTCGACCCTTAGAATCAAAAGCCCTGGGCGGCGCACGGCTGCCCTCTTTTGCCGATCCCGGCCGATCCCCTTTGGAGCCCGCCGCATGAATGCGACCGCCACCAGCCCCGCCAGCCCCATGCCCCATGTGATGAACACCTACGGCCGCCTGCCGTTCGCGTTGTCGCATGGCCGAGGCTGCTGGGTGTGGGATACCGACGGCAAGAAGTACCTCGACGGCCTGGGCGGCATCGCGGTCAACACCGTCGGCCACGCCCATCCGAAGCTGGTCGCCGCGCTGCAAGATCAGGTCGGCAAGCTGATCCACAGCTCCAACTATTACCAGGTGCCGCTGCAGGAGCAGCTGGCCGCCAAGCTGACCGAGGTGTCGGGCCTGAGCAACGCCTTCTTCTGCAGCACCGGCCTCGAGGCCAACGAAGCCGCGCTGAAGATCGCCCGCAAGTTCGGCCACGACAAGGGCATCGAGCGTCCCGAAATCATCGTCTACGAGAAGGCCTTCCACGGCCGCTCGATCGCCACGCTGTCGGCCACCGGCAACGCCAAGGTGCAGGCCGGCTTCGGCCCGCTGGTCGAGGGCTTCGTGCGCGTGCCGCTGAACGACCTGGCCGCGGTGCAGAAGGTGGCCGCCGAGAACCCGAACGTGGTCGCGGTGTTCCTCGAGGTGATCCAGGGCGAAGGCGGCATCAACGTCTCGACCATCGAGTACCTGCAGGGCATCCGCAAGGTCTGCGACGAGCGTGGCTGGCTGCTGATGCTCGACGAGGTGCAATGCGGCCTGGGCCGCACCGGCAAGTGGTTCGCGCACCAGTGGGCCGGCATCAAGCCGGACGTGATGCCGCTCGCCAAGGGCCTGGGCTCGGGCGTGCCGGTGGGCGCGATCGTCTGCGGCCCGAAGGCGGCCAACGTGCTCGGCCCCGGCAACCACGGCAGCACCTTCGGCGGCAACCCGCTGGCCATGCGTGCCGGCGTCGAGACGCTGCGCATCATGGAAGAAGAAAAACTGCTCGAGAACGCCGCCACCGTCGGCGCCGCGCTGAAGGCCGGCCTCGCGAAGGAACTGGCCGCCGAGATCGCGAGCGGGGCCGTGGTCGAGATCCGCGGCCAGGGCCTGATGCTGGGCATCGAGCTCGACCGCCCGTGCGGCGTGCTGCTGAATCGCGCGGCCGAGGCCGGCCTGCTGCTCAGCGTCACCGCCGACCGCGTGATCCGCCTCGTGCCCTCGCTGATCCTCACCGCCGACGAAGCGGCGCAGATCGTGGCCCTGCTGTGCCCGCTGATCAAGCGCTTCCTGTCCGAAACCCCTGCCAAGCCATGAAGCCCGGCATGAGCCTCATCAAGCACTACCTGCAGTTCAAGGACTTCCGCGCCGAGGAGTACGCCTACCTGTTCGAGCGCACCGGCATCATCAAGAAGCGCTTCAAGAACTACGAGAAGTACACGCCGCTGGTCGACCGCACGCTGGCGATGATCTTCGAGAAGGCGTCCACGCGCACCCGCGTCAGCTTCGAGGCCGGCATGTACCAGATGGGCGGCTCGGTGGTGAACCTGACCACCGGCGACAGCCAGCTGGGCCGCGCCGAGCCGATCGAGGACAGCGCGCGCGTGATCAGCCGCATGGTCGACCTGGTGATGATCCGCACCTACGAGCAGACCAAGCTCGATGCGTTCGCGGCCAACTCGCGCGTGCCGGTGATCAACGGGCTGACGAACGAGTACCACCCGTGCCAGATCCTGGCGGACATCTTCACGTACATCGAGCACCGCGGCAGCATCGCCGGCAAGGTGGTGGCCTGGGTCGGCGACGGCAACAACATGGCCAGCACCTGGCTGCAGGCGGCCAGCATCCTCGGTTTCACGCTGCACGTCAGCACGCCGTCGGGCTACGAGGTGGATGCCAAGGCGGCCGGCGTTAGCGACACCCAGTGCATCAAGGTCTTCAAGGATCCGCTGGAAGCCTGCCGCGGCGCGCACCTGGTGACCACCGACGTCTGGACCAGCATGGGCTACGAGGCCGAGAACGAGACGCGCATGAAGGCCTTCGCCGACTGGTGCGTCGACCGCGAGATGATGGCGGCGGCCCAGCCGGACGCCCTCTTCATGCACTGCCTGCCGGCGCATCGCGGCGAGGAAGTCGAGGCCGAGGTCATTGACGGATCTCAATCCGTCGTCTGGGATGAGGCGGAGAATCGCATGCACGTGCAGAAGGCGCTGATGGAGTACCTGCTGCTGGGCCGCATCGGTTGAGCTCCCGCCTTTGAAACTTGCCCTGATCACCGACCTGCATGCCAACCGCGAGGCGGTCGAGGCGGTGCTCGCGCATGCGCAGTCGCAGGGTTGCGGGCAGCACGTCTTCCTCGGCGACTACGTCGGCTACGGCGCCGATCCCGGCTGGGTGGTCGACTGCCTGCAGGCCCACCTGGCCGATGGCGCCGTCGCGGTGCTGGGCAACCACGACGCGGCCGCGGTGCAGGGCCCGCAGCCGACGATGGTGCCGGATGCGCGCGAGGTGGTCGCGTGGACGCACCAGCAGCTGAGCCTGTCGCAGCTCGACTTCCTGTCGAAGCTGCCGGTCAGCGCACGCGACGGCGACCGCCTCTACGTGCACGCCAACGCCTACGCGCCGACCGCCTGGGGCTACGTCACCGCGCGGCTCGACGCGGTGCGCAGCATGCACGCCACCGATGCGCGCCTGACCTTCTGCGGCCATGTGCACGAGCCGCTGCTGTTCCACCTGTCGAGCACCGGCAAGGTCGGCGACTTCACGCCGGTGCCGGGCGTGCCGATCCCGTTGTCGCCGCAGCGCCAATGGCTGGTGATCCCCGGCTCGGCGGGGCAACCGCGCGACGGCAACCCCGCGGCCTGCTACGCGACCTTCGACACCGTCAGCGGCGACCTCACCTACCACCGCGTGCCCTATGACCACGAGGCGGCGAGCGCCAAGGTGGTGGCGGCCGGGCTGCCGCAGCGCATCGCGCAGCGCCTGATCGATGGACACTGAGGCCGAGCCGCCCAGGCCTGGATCGCGCCTGGCCGCCGGCCAGGTCATCGACGGTTTCCGGCTCGACGAGCACCTGCACCAGGGCGGCATGGCCAACCTGTGGGCGGTGACGCGGCTCGGCAGCGACGACCCGATGCCGCTGATCATGAAGGTGCCGCGCATCAAGGGCGGCGAGGATCCCACCAGCATCGTCGGCTTCGAGGTGGAGCAGATGATCCTGCCGTCGCTGTCGGGCACGCACGTGCCGAAGTTCATCGCCAAGGGCGACTTCACCGGCCAGCCGTTCATCGTGATGGAGCGGCTGTCGGGCGACTCGCTGCGCAAGCGCTTCGACGATGCGCCGCTGCCGGTCGACGAGGTGGTGCGCACCGGTGCGCTGGTGGCGACCGCGCTGCACGAGCTGCACCGCCAGCACGTGGTGCACCTGGACGTGAAGCCGAGCAACATCATGTTCCGCAAGGCCGCGGACGGCACGCGGACCGAGGCGGTGCTGGTCGACTTCGGCCTGTCGCGCCACGATTTTTTGCCCGACCTGCTGGACGAGGAGTTCGAGCTGCCGATGGGCACCGGCCCCTACATGTCGCCGGAGCAGGTGCAATTCATCCGCAACGACCCGCGCAGCGACCTGTTCGCGCTGGGCGTGCTGCTGTACCACCTGCTGACCGGCGAGCGCCCGTTCGGTGCGCCGACCAGCGTGCGCGGGCTGCGCCAGCGGTTGTATCAAGATCCGCTGCCGCCGCTGGCCTGGCGGCCCGACTGCCCGCCGTGGCTGCAGGAGCTGGTGCTGCGCTGCCTGGAGGTGCAACCCGACAAGCGGCACCAGAGCGCGGCGCAGCTGGCCTTCGAGCTGCAGAACCCCGACCAGGTGGTGCTGACCGAGCGCGCCCAGCGCCGCGCGCGCAGCGGCCGGGTGCAGACGCTGCGGCGTTGGTTTGCCGCGCTGGGCGCCGAGCCGGCCGAGCGCGGCAACGCCGCGGCGCAGGCGGCGCGCAGCCCGATCCTGCTGGCGGCGGTGGATGTCGCGAATGCCGAGCCGGCGCTGCTCGAATCGGTGCGCGACACGGTGCAGCGTCTGCTGCACACCGAACCCGGTGCGCGCCTGGCGTGCCTGGCGGTGCTGAAGATCAACCGCATCGGCATGGACGAGCTGGTCGACAAGGACGGCGGCAGCAAGCACGTGAGCCTGCTGGTGCAACTGAAGCACTGGGCGCGCCCGTTGGTGCAGGACCTGGAGGAGACGCGCCCCGAACAGGCCGGGCGCGTGACCTTCCACGTGCTGGAGGCACCGGACGCCGCCGGCGCGATCGTCGAGTACGCGCGCAAGAACCAGGTCGACCACATCGTGATGGGCGCGCGCAGCAGCGGCGGGCTGCGGCGCTACCTGGGCAGCGTGTCGGCCGAGGTGGTGGCGCAGTCGGATTGCACGGTGACGGTGGTGCGCAGCTTGCTTCGCGCCACCTCATGACGCACCCCGATCCCGACCCGCGCTTCGGCCCCCTGCCCACCCACGGCCGCCACGACTACTCGGCGATCACCCAGCGCGCGGACTTCCGCTGGCCGAACGGGCAGCGCCTGGCGGTGTACCTGGGCTTCAACCTCGAGGACTTCGCGTTCGGCGAAGGCCTGGGCGCGTCGCTCGGCCCGGCCTCGCCGCATCCCGACGTGCTGAACCACAGCTGGCGCGAATACGGCAACCGCGTCGGCGCATGGCGCTGCCTGGAGCTCTTCAACCAGCTCGCGCTGCCGGCCGGCGTGATCCTGAACACGGCCATGTACGCGCTGAGCGCGCCGCTGGTGGACGCCTTCGTGCAGCGCGGCGACGAGATGATCGCGCACGGGCACACCAACTCCGTGCGGCAAGGCACGCTGCCCGAAGCCGACGAGCGCGCGCTGATCGAGCACTGCCGCGACACGATGGCGCGCCACCACGGGGCGCCGCCGGCGGGCTGGCTGTCGCCGTGGATCTCGGAAAGCCAGGTCACGCCCGACCTGCTGGCCGAAGCAGGCTTCCGCTACACGCTGAACTGGTGCCATGACGACCAGCCGGTGCGCATGCGCACGCGCGGCGGGCCGCTGTGGGCGGTACCCTACCCGCAGGAGCTGAACGACATCCCGATGATCATCGCGCGCCAGATGGACGCGAAGGATTTCGCGCAGATGATCGTCGACCAGTTCGACGAGATGCTGGCGCAGTCGCAGCAGCAGCCGCTGGTCATGGGCATCGCGCTGCACCCGTACATCGTCGGCCAGCCCTACCGGCTGCGCCACCTGCGGCGCGCGCTGCGGCACGTCGCCGAGCACCACCGCGAGATCTGGCTCACGACACCGGGCGCGATCGCATCGGCGATGGATGCCCTGGAGGCCGCGTGATGGACATCGACTTCRATGCCATCACCGAGTACCAGCGCTACAAGCTGATGGCCAGCCTGATCGTGCCGCGGCCGATCGCGCTGGTGACCACGCTGGCTGAGAGCGGCATCGTCAACGCCGCGCCGTTCAGCATGTTCAACATGCTGGGCGAGGAGCCGCCGATCGTGATGATCAGCGTGAACCGGCTGAAGGACGGGGCACTGAAGGACACCGCGGCCAACATCGTGCGCACGCGCGAGTTCGTGGTGCACCTGAGCGATGAGGCCATGGCCGAGAAGATGCACCGCTGCGGCGAGCGGCTGCCGCCAGACGTCAGCGAGCTGGCGCAGGTGGGGCTCACGACGGCGCCATGCCGGCAAGTCAAGGCCTCGCGCATCGCCGAAGCACCGGTGGCCTTCGAATGCACGCTGTGGGAGACGCTGGAGACCGCCAGCCGCCAGATCTTCATCGGCCAGGTGCAGTGGCTGCATGCCCGCGACGACCTGATCGACACCGAGCGCTGGCGCGTGCGGCTGCAGAACTACTTTCCGGTCGGACGCTTCGGGGCCAGCTTCTACGTGAAGACGCGGGAGCGGTTTTCGTTCGACGCGGGGAGTTCGACGGCGATCGACGAGATTTGACGCGATGGTGGAGCGCCTCTCGCCGCTGCGCTCAGGTGTCCAGCCCCTGCGCCACATACCGCGACACCTTCGGCGGCGACTGCTCCACATGGAATCCCAGCCGCCGCTCGCGCAGCTCCATGTCGAACACCGTCATGCGCTCGAAATGCCGCAGGTGTTCCGCCCACGACTCGTTGACGAACTGTTCCACGTACAGCGCCGGATCCGAGGTGTCGCGGAACAGGCTCCATGACAGCACCCCGCGGCGCAGGCAGCTGCTGCGCCGCTCCTGCATCATGTGCAGGAAGTCGGCCTGCCGCACCGGGTCGATGCGGTATTCGATCGCGATCAGCACCGGCCCGTCGTGCGGGTCCAGCGGCAGCGCGGTGACCGGCGGCTTCAGCACGTTCGCCGGCGTCAGGTCCTCTTCGGCCACCGCGGACAAGCGCACCTTGCGCGTCAGCAGCAGCCCGATGACCGCCACCGCCGCCGCGCACAGCAGGCTGCGCCGCACGTCGCTCAGTGCCGCCACCTGCCCCCACAGCGCCGCCCCGAGCGCGCTGCTGCCCATCAACGCCATCTGGTAGATCGACATCCCGCGCGCCCGCACCCAGTCGGGCAGCGCCAGCTGCGCCGACACCGTCAGCGAGTTCGCCACCGAGATCCAGGCCGCGCCCGCCGCCGCCATCGCCGCCGCCGCGACCATCACGTTCGGCGCCAGCGCCACCACCACCATCGCCAGCGCCTGCACCAGCGAGCCCCAGCGCACCAGCTCGTCCGAGCCCAGCTTCTGCCGCACGCGCGGCAGGTTGACCGCCGCCCCGATCGCGCCCGCCCCCATCGACGCCAGCAGCAGCGTGAAGGTGCCCGCGCCGCCGCCGTGCAGGTGCTTGGCCACCAGCGGCAGCAGCGCCAGCAGCGCGGTCGACTGCAGGAAGAACAGCGACACCCGCAGCAGCACCACGTGCATGCGCGCCGACTCGCGCACGTACTGCACGCCCACCCGCATCGCGCCCAGGAAGCGCTCGCCCGGCAAGGTGCTCGCCTTCTGCTCGCGCCGCCAGCGGCTGATCGTGAAGGCGGCGCCGATCGACAGCAGCGCGTTCAGCACGAACACCCAGGCGCTGCCCGCGCTCGCGATGATCGCGCCGGCCACGATCGGCCCGACGATGCGCGACGCGTTCATCGCGATGCCGTTCAGCGCCAGCGCCGCCGGCAACTGCGAGCGCGGCACCAGCTCGGGCACGATCGCCGCGAACACCGGCCAGCGCATCGCCAGGCCAATCCCGTTCGCGAAGGTCAGCACCAGCAGCAGCGGCGCGTTCATCGCGTCGAACGCGATCGTCGCGCACATCACCACCGCCACCGCCGCCACCCACAGCTGGGTCAGCATGAAGTAGCGCCGCCGGTCCAGGATGTCGGCCATCGCGCCGCTGGGCAGCCCGAGCAGGAAGACCGGCAAGGTCGACGCCGACTGCACCAACGCCACCAGCACCGGCGAGGTCGTCAGCGTGGTCATCAGCCAGGCCGCCGCCACGTCGTTCATCCACATGCAGACATTGGC
This sequence comes from Rhizobacter sp. P2_D12, assembly GCF_056404395.1. Lineage (NCBI taxonomy): Bacteria > Pseudomonadati > Pseudomonadota > Betaproteobacteria > Burkholderiales > Sphaerotilaceae > Rhizobacter > Rhizobacter sp. P2_D12. The sequence continues at coordinate 45,695 of NZ_JBFUEB010000016.1, forward strand.
GGCCACCCAGGTGCCCCACAGCATGCGGAACACCGGCAGCGACAGTGGCGCCCAGGCCGAATTCGACGGGCCGGCCGGCGGCGGAACGACAGGGGGTGGAACCACCGGCGGCGGAATGACGGGCGTGCTCGACATCCCGGCACGTTAGCACCGGCGGCGCGTCCTTCAACTGTGGGATGGACGTACACACCCACGCCACGATACTGGCCCGTGCAGCCAACCGCTGTCTCTGCCGTCACGGAGGGGCCCATGAAGCTTCTGATCGCCAAGGGTGCGTCCGGCCAGGACGTGGATCAACTCGCACGGGCCCTCGCCGCCGAACTCGGCGCCGATGCCGCGCCCTTCCCGGTGCTGGCCCAGCCCGGCAGCGCCATCGACGACAGCTTCGATGCCGCGATCCGCCGCTGGCAGGCCGGCATCGGCGTCATCGCCGACGGCGTCATCGGCCCGCGCTGCCAGGTGCTGCTGAAGCTGATCCCCGAGCCGAAGCCCACCGACCCGCCGCTCACGGTGAGCCTGGTCAGCCAGCTGTTCCCCGCCACCAAGCCGGCCAACATCGCGCGCTACCTGCCCTACGTCGAGGCGGCACTGCGCGTCGCCGGCCTCGCCGACCGGCCGATGGTGCTGGGCGCGCTCGGCACCATCCGCGCCGAGACCGAGGGCTTCGTGCCGATCTCCGAGTTCCAGTCGCGCTTCAACACGCCCCCGGGTGGCGCGCCGTTCAGCAGCTACGACCTGCGCCGCGACATCGGCAACGGCGCCCCCGGCGACGGCGCGCGCTACAAGGGCCGCGGTTTCGTGCAACTGACCGGCAAGGCCAACTACAAGCACTACGGCGAAACGATCGGCCTCGCACTCGACGCCGACCCCGACAAGGCGAACGCGCCCGAGGTCGCCGCGGTGATCCTGGCGCTGTTCCTGTCCGACAAGGCCGACAGGTTCCGCGCCGCGATCGCCAAGTCCGACTTCGCCGCGGCACGCAAGCTGATCAACGGCGGCGCACACGGGCTCGACGCCTTCCGCAGCGTGTTCCAGCTGGCCGAGCAGGCGCACGAGGCGCAGGCGCCGCGTGCCGCTGCCGGCGCCGGGCGCAAGGCCGCCCGCACGTCGCACCGGCCGGCCGGCAGCACGCACCGCGTGTCGCGCACGAAGAAGGACACCGCCGACCTGCGCGACCGCCAGTACATGCCGGCCGCGATCACGCTGCCCGACGAGTTCCCGGCGGCCGAGACGGTGCAGCGCTTCCTGCCCGCCTACACCAAGGCCGGGCTGGTGCTGAACCAGGGCAGCGAAGGCGCCTGCACCGGCTTCGGGCTCGGCTGCGTCATCAACTACCTGCGCTGGCTGAAGGCGAAGACGCCGGCGAAGTTCCAGTCGGTCAGCCCGCGCATGCTCTACACGCTGGCGCGCCGCCACGACGAATACGAAGGCGAGAACTACGAAGGCTCCAGCTGCCGCGGTGCGCTGAAGGGCTGGTTCAACAACGGCGTGTGCCTCGAGCCCGACTGGCCCTACCAGGCCGACAAGTCCGACACCGCGCGCTACGGCTTCGCGACGCGTGCCACGCAGAACACGCTGGGCGTCTACTACCGCGTCGACACCCACTCGATCACCGACATGCAGGCGGCCATCGCGCAGCACGGCGCGGTCTTCGTGTCGGCCTTCACGCACGACGGCTGGGATGCAGTGCCCGACGTCGACAAGCCGCCCGCCGGCCATGCCGACCTGCCGCTGATCGGCTTCGACGGCCGCCCCTCGCAGGAAGGCGGGCATGCCTTCGCGCTCGTCGGCTTCAACGAGCGCGGCTTCGTGCTGCAGAACTCCTGGGGCCGCGACTGGGGGGCCGGCGGCTTCGCGACGCTGTCCTACCTCGACTGGCTGGCCAACGCCATGGACGCCTGGGTGGTGGCACTCGGCGTACCGGGCGTCGTCGCCGGCCGGCTGGCGGTGGCACAGGATGCCGCGCAGGGCGGCAGTGCCCGGCGCAGCGATGCCGACCGCCGCAAGTGGTGGGACACCGCGATGGCCTACCAGCACAGCGTGGTGCTCGGCAACGACGGCCGCGTCACCCGCTACCTGACCGAGGACGAGCAGCCGCGCAAGCTGCAGCAGCAGGCCTATGCGCTGCCCGACCAGTGGTTCCGCAGTCAGCCCGACGGCCCGAAGCGCCTGGTGCTGTATGCCCATGGCGGGCTCAACAGCGAACCCGACGCGATCAAGCGCGCCAGCGCGATGGGCCGCTTCTTCATCGGCAACGGCTGCTACCCGCTGTTCCTGGTGTGGAAGACCGGGCTGCTCGAGAGCATCGGCGACATCCTGTCCGACGCCTTCCACCGCGAGCCGGCACGCGCCGGTGCCGGCGAATGGCTGAGCGACAAGACCGACCTGCTGATCGAGAAGACCATCGGCCGCCCGCTGGCCCGCCCGATCTGGAGCGAGATGAAGGAGAACGCGCAGCTCGCCTTCGCGCCGCGCCGCGGCGGCGAGCTGCTGCTGGATGCGGTGCAGGCGCTGGCCGCCACCTGGGGGCCGCAGCTCGAGCTGCACCTGGTCGGCCACTCGGCCGGCTCGATCGCGCTCGGGCACCTGCTGTCCGCGCTGGCGGCGCGCGAGCATGCCGGCCGCGACGACGGCCTCGCGCAACGGCTCGCATCGGTCAACCTGTACGCGCCGGCCTGCACGGTGGCGTTCGCCAACCAGCACTACGCGGGCGACCCGCGCGTGATGGAGCGGCTGCACCTGGACGTGCTGTCCGACAAGGTCGAGCGCGACGACAACGTGGTCGCGATCTACCGCAAGTCGCTGCTGTACCTGGTGTCGAACGCGCTGGAGACCGACCTGCGCACGCCCATCCTCGGGCTGGACTGCGTCAACGACCCGTCGTTCGCCGGCTGGGACGGCTCGTCCGACACCGGCGAGGCGCTGGCCACCTGGCGCGCCGCGGCGGCCGATGCGAAGCTGCGCGAACGCACCCGCCTCGTCAGCGACGACCGCATCGAGACGGCGATCGGCAGCGACGGCCAGCCGGTGCTGCAGCGGGCATCGCACGGGGGCTTCGACAACGACGTCGAGGTGCTCTCGCGGACGCTGCAGCGCATTCGCGGCGGGGACCTGCAGATGAAGGTCGACGACCTGAGGGGGTATTAGTAGCCCGGATGCCAATCCGGGGTTTGTTCACCACATCCCGGATTGGCATCCGGGCTACAAGGCCACCTCCTACATCCGTTCAGAGGCACGTCCGACGCCCGCGGGCCGGCGCAGCGTCCATCATGGTCCGCCATGAACACGACGCTGCCCGCCGGTTTCGCCCCCGTCCCCTACGACTCGTCCTTCGAGCATGCCGACGAGGACGAGTCCGACACCTGCGAGCAACTGGCGAAGACCCTGCGCGGCATCAGCCAGACCACGTACGACCACTGCGGCCATGCACTGCGCGGCGTGCATGCCAAGAGCCACGGCTTGCTGCGCGCCGAGCTGCAGGTGCCGGCCGACCTGCCCGAGGTGCTGCGCCAAGGTGCCTTCGCCCAGCCCGGCCAATGGCCGGCCGTGATGCGCCTGTCGACCATCCCCGGCGACATCCTCGACGACAGCGTCTCCACGCCGCGCGGCCTGGCGATCAAGCTGATCGGCGTCGAGGGCCTGCGGCTGCCCGGCAGCGAAGGCGCCTTCACGCAGGATTTCGTGCTGGTCAACGCGCCGGTGTTCGGCGCGCGGGGACCGAAGCAGTTCCTGTCCGGCCTGAAGCTGCTCGCCGTCACCACCGACCGCGTGCCGACGCTGAAGAAGGCGGTCTCGGCCGTGCTGCGCGGCGCCGAGAAGGCGATCGAACAGGTGGGCCTGCAAAGCGGCACGCTGAAGACGCTGGGCGGCCACCCGGAGACGAACCTGCTCGGCGAGACCTGGTACAGCCAGGTGCCGATGCTGTGGGGCCCGTACATGGCCAAGGTGTCGGTGGTGCCGATGTCGCCCGAGCTGTGCGCGCTGACCGGCGCGCCGGTCGAGATGCACGAGCGGCCGCAGGCGCTGCGCGATGCGGTGCTGGCGCACTTCGCGCAGCATGGCGGCGAGTGGGACTTGCGCGTGCAGCTGTGCACCGACCTCGAGGCCATGCCGATCGAGGACGCGTCGGTGCGCTGGCCCGAAGACCGCAGCCCCTTCGTCACGATCGGCCGCCTCGTCGCGCGGCCGCAGCTCGCGTGGAGCGAGGCCCGCTCGGCCGCCATCGACGACGGCATGTCGTTCAGCCCCTGGCACGGGCTGGCCGCCCACCGGCCGCTGGGCGCGGTGATGCGGGTGCGCAAGCGCGTCTACGAGACCTCGGCCCGCTACCGCGCCGAGCGCAACGGCGTGCGCATCGCCGAGCCGCGCTCGGGCGACGACCTGCCGGCGTGATCAGGCCTTCGGCACGACGGCGGTCACCTCGATCTCGACCTTCGCGCGCGGCTCCATCAGCGCGCTGACCTGCACCGCGCTCATCGCGATGGCATAGCTGCCGACGAGTTCGCGGAACACCGCGCCCACCTCGCGTCCGCGCGCGACGTACTCGCCGCGGTCCAGCACGTACCAGGTCATGCGCACGATGTGCTGCGGCGTCGCGCCGCCTTCGGCCAGCACCGCGCACACGTTCAGCAGCGCCTGGCGCACCTGCTGCACGAAGTCGTCGCTGTCGAACTCGCAGCGCGCGTTCCAGCCGATCTGGCCGGCGACGAACACCAGCCGTCCCTCGGCGGCCACGCCGTTCGCATAGCCGCGCGGGGGCAGCCAGCCTGGGGGTTGCAACACGTTCACGGATCGGTCTCCTGTTCGTTATCGGGCACGCAAGCGGAAGCGCTGCAGCTTGCCGGTCTCGGTGCGCGGCAGCGCCGTGCAGAACTCGACCGCGCGCGGGTACTTGTAGGGCGCGACCGCCTGCTTGACGAAATCCTGCAGCGCCTTCGCCATCGCCGCATCGCCGGCATGCCCGGGCCGCAGCACGACGAAGGCCTTGACGATCTGGCCCCGCTCGTCGTCCGGCACGCCGACCACGCCGCATTCGGCCACCGCCGGGTGCAGCAGCAGCGCCGCCTCGACCTCCGGCCCGGCGATGTTGTAGCCGCCCGAGATGATCATGTCGTCGGTGCGCGCCTGGTAGACGAAGTAGCCGTCCGCGTCCTGCAGGTAGGCATCGCCGGTCAGGTTCCAGCCGCCGCTCACGTACTGGCGCTGGCGCTCGTCGGCCAGGTAGCGGCAGCCGGTCGGGCCCTTGACCGCGAGCCGCCCCACCTGGCCGGGCGGCAGCGGCCGGCCGCTCTCGTCGAGCACGCAGGCCCGGTAGCCCGGCACGACGGTGCCGGTGGCGCCGGGGCGCGCATGCGCCTCGTCGTGCGAGATGAAGATGTGCAGCAGCTCGGTCGAGCCGATGCCGTCGATGATCTCGATGCCGGTCGCGTCCTTCCACAGCCGGCGCGTCGCGGCCGGCAGCGCCTCGCCGGCCGACACGCACTGGCGCAGCGACGACAGGTCGTGGTTCGCGACCTGCGGCGCCATCGCGCGGTACGAGGTCGGCGCCGTCACCAGCGTGGTCGCGCGGTACTGCGCGATCGCGCCCGGCAGCGCGTCCGGCCCGGGGCGCTCGACGAGCACCGTCGACGCGCCGACCGACAGCGGGAACAGCAGCAGCCCGCCCAGCCCGAAGGTGAAGGCGAGCGGCGGGCTGCCGATGAACACGTCATCGGCACGCGGGCGCAGCACGTGGCGCGGCCAGCACGCGCAGGCCGCCATCACGTCGCGGTGGAAATGCATCGTGGCCTTCGGTGCGCCGGTGGTGCCCGAGGTGAAGGCCATCAGGCAGGTGTCGTCGGCCGCGGTGCGCACGGTGTCGAAGACGGCCGGCTTGGCGGCGGCCCGCGCCTCGAGGCCGCCATCGCGCTCGGTCATGAAATGCAGCACGTGCGCCAGCGTCGGGCACTGCGGGCCGGCCATCGCGAGTTCGTCCTCCAGCCGCACGTCGCACAGCGCGTGGCTGATCTCGGCCTTGTGGACGATCTGCACCAGTTCCTTCGCGCGCAGCAGCGGCATGCTGCCGACCGCGATGCCGCCGGCCTTGACGACGCCGAACCAGCACGCCGCCAGCATCGGCGAGTTCGGCCCGCGCAGCAGCACGCGGTTGCCGGCCACCAGGCCCAGGTCCTCGACCAGCACGCGGGCGATGCGGTTGGCCTGCGCCTGCAGCTCGGCGTAGGTCCAGCGCACGCCCTGCCCTTGCACGCACAGGCGCCCGCCCTGCCCCTGCTCGACCCAGCGGTCCAGCAGTTCGTGCGCGCAGTTCAGCTCGGCGGGAAACCGCAGCTCGGGCAGGTCGAACACCAGCTCCGGCCATTGATCGGGCGGCGGCAGGTGGTCGCGGGCAAAGGTGTCGACGTGCGCGGACATCTCACGTTCCTTCTTTCAACAACTCTCGGGCAATGATCAGCAACTGCACCTCGGTGGCGCCCTCGTAGATGCGCAGCGCGCGGATCTCGCGGTACAGGCGCTCGACGGTGTTGCCGCTCACGACGCCGGCCCCGCCCCACATCTGCACGGCCGCATCGATCACCTGCTGCGCGCCTTCGGTGGCCGCGAGCTTGGCCATCGCCGCCTCGCGCGTGACCGTGCGGCCCTGGTCGCGCTGCCAGGCGGCGCGGTAGGTCAGCAGTGCCGCGCTGTCGACGGTGATCGCCATCTGTGCGAGCCTGGCCTGCGTCAGCTGGAAGTCGGCCAGCGTCTGGCCGAACATCTTGCGGCGGGTAGCGCGCTGCAGCGCCTCGCCCAGCGCACGCCGCGCGAAGCCCAGCGCGGCGGCGGCCACCGAGGTGCGAAAGATGTCCAGCGTCTGCATCGCGAGCTTGAAGCCCTGCCCCGCCTCGCCCAGGCGCTGCGCCTTCGGCACGCGACAATCGGTGAAGCGCAGCCGCGCCAGCGGRTGCGGCGCGATSACGTCGATGCGCTCGGCGATCTGCAGGCCCGGCGTTCCGGCGTCGACGACCAGCGCGCTGATGCCGCGCGAGCCCGGCGCCTCGCCGGTGCGCGCGAACAGCACGTAGAAGTCGGCGATGCCGCCRTTSGAGATCCAGGTCTTCTCGCCGTTCAGCACGTAGGCGTCGCCGTCGTCGCGCGCGTCGCAGGCCAGCGCCGCGACGTCGGAGCCGGCCTCGGGCTCGGACAGCGCGAAGGCCGCGATGGCCTCGCCGCGCGCCACGCGCGGCAGGTAGCGCTCGCGCTGCGCCGGCGTGCCCTGCAGCGAGATCGCGCCGGAGCCCAGGCCCTGCATCGCGAACGCGAAGTCAGCCAGGCCATGGTGCCTTGCCAGGGTTTCGCGCAGCAGGCAGATGGCGCGGGTGTCGATCGCATCGCCGGGCGTCGCGGCGACGGCGTGGCGCAGCCAGCCGGCGTCGCCGAGCTTCCTGACCAGCAGGCGGCAGGTGGCGTCGACGTTGTCGTGCGGCACGTCGGCCAGGTGCTCGCCGCACCAGCGCGACAGCTCCTGTTCCAACGCGACATGTCTCGCCTCGAAGAACGGCCAATCCAGGTGCGTGCCCATCAGTCCCCCTCGAACACGGGCCGGGACTTGGCCGCAAACGCCTCGTACGCGCGGTGGAAATCCTGCGTCATCATGCAGATCGCCTGCGCCTGCGCCTCGGCCTCGATCGCCTCGTCGACCCCCATTGCCCATTCCTGGTGCAGCATGCGCTTGGTCATCGCATGCGCGAAGCGCGGCCCGGCCGCGATCTCGGTGGCCCAGGCCAGCGCCTCGGCCTGCAGCGCCGCCGGCTCGGCCAGCCGGTTGTAGAACCCCCATTGCAGCGCCTCGTCGCCGCCCAGCGAACGGCCGGTGTACAGCAGCTCCGACGCCCGCCCCTGGCCGACGATGCGCGGCAGCAGCGTGCAGGCGCCCATGTCGCAGCCGGCCAGCCCGACGCGCGAGAACAGGAAGGCCACCTTGCTCGCGGCCGTGCCGACACGCAGGTCGGAAGCCATCGCGATGATCGCGCCGGCACCGGCACACACGCCGTCGATCGCCGAGACGATCGGCTGCGGGCAGGCGCGCATCGCCTTCACGAAATCGCCGGTCATGCGCGTGAAGGCCAGCAGGTCGGGCATGCGCATCGCAGTCAGCGGGCCGATGATCTCGTGCACGTCGCCGCCGGAGCAGAAGTTGCCGCCGGCCCCCTGCACGACGATCGCCCGCACCTCGTCGACCTGGGCCAGCGTGCGGAACAGGTCGCGCAGCTCGGCGTACGAATCGAAGGTGAGCGGGTTCTTGCGCTCGGGCCGATTCAGCGTGATCACGCCGACCCGGCCGTGCACGGCCCAGCCGACGTGGCGCGGCGAGATCGCCTCGGCGCCGCGGCGGTTGCCGGCGGCGAGGTGGGTGTCCATCGGACGGGTCATGCGGGCTTCTCCTTGGACTTGCGCGGGGCGCGGGCCGGCCCGGCCTTGGCGGCGGGCAGCGGGGTCTCGAGGCCGGCCAGGTGCTGTTTCAGCACCGCGAGCAGCGCCTGCACCTGGGTCTTCTCGTCGTCCGACCAGCCGGCGAACAGCTCGACCACCCACTGCTCGTGCGTGGCCGCCATGCGGCGGAACTGGCGGCGGCCGGCCGGTGTCAGCTGCACCGTGTACGAGCGGCGGTCGCCCGCCTGCGGCACGCGACGCACCAGGTCGTCGGCCTCGAGCAGGTCGGTGATGCCGGTGACGTTGCCGCCGGTGACCATCAGGCGCTGCGACAGCTCGCCCATCGTCAGGCCGCCGGGCTCGCGTTCGAGCTGGGCCATCAGGTCGAAGCGTGGCAGCGTGGTCGAGAATTCGGTGCGCAGCCGGTTGCGCACCACCGACTCGATGCGGTTGGTGCACGACAGCAGGCGCAGCCACAGCTTCAGCGCCTGGTGGTGGTCGTCGATCAGGCGCGATTCGACGTCGGTGACCTCGGGCAGCATCACATCACCTCCCCGCCGGCCACGGCGATCGCCTGGCCGGTGATGCTGGACGACTCGCGCCGGCACAGCCACAGCACCGCCTGCGCCACTTCATCGGGCTGCACCAGGCGGCCCTGCGGGTTGGCCGATGCGAGCGCATCGCGCGCCTCGCCGGGGCTGCGGCCTGTCTTGCCGGCAATCTGTTCGACGGCCTGCGCGACGATGTCGGTGTCGGTGTAGCCGGGGCACACCGCGTTGACCGTCACGCCCTTGCGCGCGACCTCGAGCGCGAGCGCGCGGGTCAGGCCGAGCAGCCCGTGCTTGGCGGCGCAGTAGGCGGCGACATAGGCATAGCCTTTCAGCGCTGCGGTGCTGGCGATGTTGACGATGCGCCCGAAGCCGCGCTCGGTCATGCCGGGCAGCACCTGCTGCGTGCACAGGAAGCTGCCGGTCAGGTTGACCTGCAGCATGCGATTCCACAGCTCGAGCGACGTGCGGGAGAAGGGCTGGCTTTCCACCTGGCCGGCGTTGTTGATCAGGATGTCGACCGGACCCACGGATTGGAAGGCGTGTTCGACGCTCCTCGCGTCGGTGACGTCGACCCTCGTAGCCCGGATGCCAATCCGGGGATCGATGTCCCGGGACGATCCCGGATTGGCATCCGGGCTACGACGCCCCATCACGGTGACCTGCACGCCTTGCGCGGCCAATGCCGCCGCGATCGCCGCACCGATCCCGCTGCCCCCGCCCGTCACCACCGCGTGCAAGCCGTTCATACGCCCTGCGCCAGGTTGGCCTGTTCCTGCGCCGACAGCCCCGCCGCCTGCGCCGCCATCGCGCGTTCGCGTTCCAGGTTGCGTTCGAGCTGCGACTTGCCGGACAGGTACTGCCGCGGCCAATCGGCCCCGATGCCGTTGACGTGGCCGATCTTCGCGGCCTCCAGCAGCGTCCACGCCGGGTTGGCCAGGTGCGGCCGGGCGATCGCGCACAGGTCGGCACGACCGGCCGCGATGATGCCGTTCACGTGGTCGGCCTCGAAGATCGCGCCCACCGCCATCGTCGCGATGCCCACCTCGTTGCGGATCGCCTCGGCGAACGGCGTCTGGTACATGCGGCCGTACACCGGCTGCTGCTGCTTGCTGACCTGGCCCGACGACACGTCGACCAGGTCGGCACCCGCCGCCTTGAAGGCGCGCGCCATCGCGACCGCATCCTCCGGCGTGTTGCCGCCCGGCACCCAGTCGTGCGCCGAGATGCGCACCGACAGCGGCCGCTCGGCCGGCCACGCGGCGCGCATCGCCGCCAGCACCTCCAGCGGGTAGCGCAGCCGGTTGGCCAGTGCGCCGCCGTAGGCGTCGGTGCGCAGGTTGGTCAGCGGCGACAGGAAGGACGACAACAGGTAGCCGTGCGCGCAGTGCAGCTCCAGCCAGTCGAAGCCGGCCTCGGCCGCGCGCCGCGTCGCGGCGACGAAATCGGCGGTGACGCGGTCCATGTCGTCGCGCGTCATCGCGCGCGACCAGTCGCTGACGCCGTCCAGGTACTGCTGCGGCGAGGCCGAGAGCAGCGGCCAGTTGCCGTCCGGCAGCGGCAGGTCTTCGCCATCCCACGGCGCGCGCGTCGAGCCCTTGGCGCCGGCATGGCCCAGCTGCATCGCGATCTTCGCGCTGCTTCCGTGGTGCACGAAGTCGACGATGCGCCGCCACGCCCGCATCTGCCCGTCGGTGTACAGCCCGGGGCAGCCCGGCGTGATGCGCGCATCGGCCGACGGACAGGTCATCTCGGCGAACACCAGCGCGGCCCCACCCAGCGCCCGCGCGCCCAGGTGCACCAGGTGGTGGTCGCCCGGCACGCCGTCGACCGCGCTGTACTGCGCCATCGGCGACACCACGACGCGGTTCTTCAGCGTCAGGCCGCGCAGCGTGAACGGCGTGAACATCGGCGGCACCGCATGCGCGCCGTCCAACCCGGCCTGGCCGGCCAGCCAGCGCTCGTAGTCGCCGACGTAGCCGGCATCGCGCAGCCGCAGGTTCTCGTGCGAGATGCGCTGCGAACGCGTCAGCAGCGAGTAGGCGAACTGCTGCGGCGCGAGCCGCGCATGGCGCTCGACGTTCTCGAACCACTCGGTCGAGTTGCGCGCCGCGTTCTGGATCTTCAGCACCTCGATGCTGCGCTGCGCCTCGTAGGCGGCCAGCGCCGCGGGCAGGTCCCCGGGGTGGCCCTGGATCGCGGCGGCCAGGTCGATCGCGTCTTCCAGCGCCAGCTTGGTGCCCGAGCCGATCGAGAAATGCGCGGTGTGCGCCGCGTCGCCCATCAGCACCACCGGCACGCGGCCGTTGTGGCGCTCTTGCCAATGCACCCAATGCTTGCAGACCACGCGCGGGAAGCGGATCCACTGCGCCGAGCCGCGCAGGTGCGCCGCGTTCGACATCAGCGGGTGGCCGTCGAGGATGCCCGCGAACAGCTTCTCGCAGAACGCGATGCTTTCCTCCTTGCCCATCTCGGCCAACCCGGCGGCCTGCCACACCGGCTCGGGCGCTTCGACGATGAAGGTGGAGGTCTCGGCGTCGAAGCGGTAGGCGTGCACCTGGAACCAGCCCCACTCGGTCTCCTCGAACGCGAACGTGAACGCGTCGAACAGCTTGTGCGTGCCGAGCCAGACGAAGCGGCACAGGCGCGCATCGACGTCGGGCTGGAAGGTCTGGGCATACTTGCCGCGGATGCGGCTGTTCAGCCCGTCGCAGGCGATCACCAGGTCGGCATCGAGCGCGGTGTCGTCCTGGCACTCGGTCTCGAAGCGCAGGTTCACGCCAACCTCTTCGCAGCGGTCCTGCAGGATGTTCAGCAGCTTGCGCCGGCCGATGCCGCAGAAGCCGTGGCCGGACGAGCGGATCCGCTCGCCCTTGAAATGCACGTCGATGTCGTCCCAGTGGTTGAACGCATCGAGGATCAGCGCGGCGCTCTGCGGATCGCTGCGCTGCACCGCGCCCAGCGTCTGGTCGGAGAACACGACGCCCCAGCCGAAGGTGTCGTGCGAGCGGTTGCGCTCGATCACGGTGACCTCGTGCGACGGGTCCTGCTTCTTCATCAGCAGCGCGAAGAACAGGCCCGCGGGGCCGCCGCCGATGCAGGCGATGCGCATGGTGGATCTCTTTCGGGATTGCCGCGGCGACGATCGCACGCCGGCACAATTTAGGCCTTGATATTTCATATGTCAAGCAATTCCCAGAAGACCGCGCCTGTCTGAAATAACCGACACCACGACCGCTGCCGCGGTGCTACTGTTCCGGCCGTGAAAAAGCTCTGGGACATCTCCCCCCCCATCTCGCCCGACTCGCCGCTGTTCCCCGGCGACGCGGCGTACTCGCAGGCCTGGACGGCGCGCATCGGCCCGGGTTGCCCGGTCAACCTGAGCGCGATCACGATGTCGCCGCACATCGGCGCGCATGCCGATGCGCCGCTGCACTACGGCGACGACGCGCCGGCCATCGGCGAGGTCGACCTGTCGCCCTACCTGGGCCCGTGCCGCGTGATCCACGCGATCGGCGCCGGCGCGCTGATCCGGCCCGAGCACCTGGCGCCGTTTGCCGCCGGGCTGCCGCCGCGCGTGCTGGTGCGCAGCGCACAGAAGGCGCCGACGGCCTGGTCGCCGGACTTCTCGTCGTTCGCGCCCGAGACCATCGCCTGGCTGGCCGACCGCGGCGTGCGGCTGGTCGGCATCGACAGCCAGTCGGTCGACCCGGCGGACAGCAAGACGCTGGACAGCCACCACCAGCTGCTGGCGCGCGACCTGCGCGTGCTGGAGAACCTGGTGCTCGACGACGTTCCGGCCGGCGACTACGAGCTGATCGCGCTGCCGCTGAAGCTGATGCTGGCCTGCGCATCCCCCGTCCGCGCGGTGCTGCGCGAACTCTGAAAGACCTTCGATGACGACAAAGCAAGACTGCCTGGCGCTGGACGCCCGCGACGAACTCGCCCCGCTGCGCGAGCTGTTCGACCTGCCCGACGGCGTGATCTACCTGGACGGCAACTCGCTCGGCGCGTTGCCGCGCGCCACCGCCGCGCGCGTGGCGCAGGTGGCCACGGCCGAATGGGGCCGCGACCTGATCAAGAGCTGGAACACCGCCGGCTGGATCGACCTGCCACAGCGCATCGGCGACAAGATCGCCTCGCTGCTGGGCGCGGGGCCGGGCGAACTGGTGGTGGCGGACTCGACCTCGGTCAACCTCTACAAGGCATTGAGCGCGGCGATCGATCTCGCGAAGACCGACATGCCCGGGCGCAAGCGCATCGTCTCGGAGCGCCACAACTTCCCGACCGACCTGTACATCGCCGAGAGCCTGGCGCGCCAGCACGGCTTCGAGCTCGTGCTGGCCGAGGCCGACGAGATCCCGGCGCTGATCGACCAACGGCTCGCGGTGCTGATGCTGACGCACGTCAACTACCGCACCGGGCGCATGCACCGCATGGAGGAGGTCAACCTCGCGGTGCACGCCGCCGGCGCGCTGGTGCTGTGGGACCTGGCGCACTCGGCCGGCGCGGTGCCGGTCAACCTGAAGGGCAGCGGGCCGCGCGCCGGCGCGGCCGACTTCGCGGTGGGCTGCGGCTACAAGTACCTGAACGGCGGGCCGGGTGCACCGGCCTTCGTGTGGGTGCACCCGCAGCACACCGCCCGCATGGACGCCGAGCAGCGCTGGCAGCCGCTGTCGGGCTGGCTGGGGCATGCGGCGCCGTTCATGTTCACGCCGGACTACCACCCGGCGGCGGGCATCGCCCGCTTCGTCTGCGGCACGCCGCCGGTGCTGTCGCTGGCGGCGCTGGAGTGCGGTGTCGACACGATGCTCGCGGCCGAGGCGCAGGGCGGACAGCCGGCGCTGCGCCGCAAGTCGATCGCGCTGACCGAGCTGTTCATCCGGCTGGTCGAGGCGCGCTGCGCCGGCCACGGGCTTGCGCTGCAGACGCCGCGCGAGGCGGCCGAGCGCGGCAGCCAGGTGAGTTTCTCGCGCGCCGAGGGCGGCTACGCGATCATGCAGGCGCTGATCGCGCGCGGCGTGATCGGCGACTTCCGTGCGCCGGACATCCTGCGCTTCGGCTTCACGCCGCTGTACACGCGCTTTGCCGACGTCTGGGATTCGGTGGAGCACCTGCTGCAGGTGCTGCAGACGGGCGAATGGCAGCAGGCGCGCTTCAACCAGCGGGCGGCGGTGACATGAGCAACCCGGCCGACGGCGAGCGCATCGTCCGCGAAGAGGGGGCGCAGCTCGATTTCTCGCGCGACATGAGCTATGGCGACTACCTGCACCTGGACACGCTGCTGAACGCGCAGCACCCGCTGTCGCCCGAGCACAACGAGATGCTGTTCATCGTGCAGCACCAGACCAGCGAGCTGTGGATGAAGCTGATGCTGCACGAGCTGCGCGCCGCGGTGGCGGCGCTGGCGCGCGACGAGCTGGGCGCGGCCTTCAAGATGCTGGCGCGCGTGAGCCGCATCATGGAGCAGCTGGTGCATGCCTGGGACGTGCTCGCGACGATGACGCCGCCGGAGTATTCGGCGATCCGGCCCTACCTGAGCAACAGCAGCGGCTTCCAGAGCTGGCAGTACCGCTGCATCGAGTTCATGCTGGGCAACAAGAACGCGGCGATGCTGAAGCCGCATGCGCACACGCCGGAGATCCTGGCGATCGTCGAGGCGGCGTGGCGGGCGCCATCGCTGTACGACGAATCGCTGCGGCTGCTGGCGCGGCGCGGGCTGCCGGTGCCGGCCTCGCACGTCGAGCGCGACTGGTCGCAGCCGTACGTGGCGGACGATGCGGTCGAGCAGGCCTGGCTGGTGGCCTACCGGGCGCCGCAGCAGCACTGGGACCTGTACCAGCTGGGCGAGGAGCTGACGGACCTGGAAGATGCGTTCCGGCTGTGGCGCTTCCGGCACGTCACGACGGTGGAACGCGTGATCGGCTTCAAGCGCGGCACCGGTGGCACGAGCGGGGTCGGCTACCTGCGCAAGATGCTGGACGTGGTGCTGTTCCCGGAGATCTGGAAGCTGCGCACGAGTTTGTGATCCCCCTCCGTTCGGGCTGAGCTTGTCGAAGCCTTGGTGCCATGCGCGCARCCCTTCGACAAGCTCAGGGCGAACGGCCTCACCGCCCCGCTCGGGCTGAGCTTGTCGAAGCCTCGGTGCCATGCGCGCAGCCCTTCGACAAGCTCAGGGCGAACGGGGGTTGTTCGATCCCCGTCGAAGCCTTATGGTGCACCGCATGCTGCTGCGCCATGTGCCCGCTCCACCGCTGGATGCGTTCGTCGACTGCCTGTGGGCCAGCGAACGCGGCCCGATGCCGCATGCGCGCGAGCGCAACCTGCCGACCGGGCGCGCCGACCTGGTCATCGCGCTACAGCAAACCCACCTGAACCGCTTCGCATCGGTCGATGAACTGCATGGCCGGCGCTTTGCCGGCGGCATCGTGCAAGGGCCGCAGCAGTTGCCGTTCTTCCGCGACACCGCCGAGCCGTCGTGCGTCGTCGGCGTGCACTTCCGTGCTGGCGGCGCCTGGGCCCTGCTCGGCCTGCCTTTGAACGAACTGGCCGACAGCGCGATGACGCCGGACGACCTTTGGGGTGCCGAGGCCGCCCACCTGCGCGAATGCCTGCAATCGCTGCCCGATGCGAGATCCCGCCTGCGCAGACTCGAAGCCTGGCTGCTGTCGCGCCTGCAGCGCGCGCGATCGCACGACGCCGACGCGCCCGTCGCCTGGGCGCTGAAGGCCTTCGAAGCGCATCCCGACCGCAGCGTCGCGGACGTGCGGCAAGTGCTCGGCTGGTCGCCGCAACGCTTCATCACCGAATTCTCGCAACGCGTCGGCCTGGCACCCAAGCGCTACCTGCGCATCGCGCGCTTCCAGCGCGTGCTGCAGGCGGCCGCGCACGGCACCCGCATCGACTGGGCCGCGCTGGCCGCCGCCGAAGGCTATGCCGACCAGGCCCACCTGGTGCGCGAGTTCCGCAGCTTCTCCGGCCTGACGCCCTCGCGCTACCAGCCGATCGCCCCCGACCAGGCCCAGCACGTCGCGGAAAAATCTTCAAGACCCGGGATGCATCCCACCGCTACGCTGCAAGGCCGTTGACGACCAGGAGCCCGCGATGATCCATGAAGTCTTTGCCTACCTGCGCGTGCGCGACACCGCGGCCGCGATCGCGTTCTATGCGCAAGCCTTCGGTGCGAAGGAGACGTTCCGGCTCGTCGAGCCATCCGGCCGCATCGGCCATGCCGAGATGCAGCTGGGGCCCGCGGTGCTGATGCTGGCCGACCCCTTCCCCGAGTTCGGGCTCAAGGCGCCGACGCCGGGCGCCACCACCTACAGCTGCGTCCACCTGCACGTCGACAACGCCGACGCGGTGCTGGACAAGGCGGTGTCGGCCGGCGCCACCGTGCTGATGCCGCCAGCCGACCAGTTCTATGGCGAGCGAAGCTGCAAGCTGCGCGATCCCTTCGGCCACGAGTGGCTGATCGGGCACAGCCTCGAGGTGCTCAGCCCCGAGGAGATGCAGCGCCGCTACACCGCGCTGCTGACACCCGGTTGAGCGTCAGTCCGTGCCCTGCGGGAACACGACAACGGTGTTGGTCGTGCCGCGCGCGTTGACGTTCACCTGGCGCGTCACGGTCTTGCCGTTCAGCGAGGCTTCCATCCTGTACTGGCCCGCCGGTGCCTTCACCAGCATGTAGGGACCATCGGCCTGCGCGTCGAACACGACGCCGCCGCTCCTGTCGATCAGCTTGACCTGCGTGTCGGCGGTGAACTGGTTCTTCGACCCGGCCTTCTCGTAGATCTCGATCGCCAGCGGGTAGTCGCGCTTGGCGTCCTTGAACGCCGGCACTTCCTCGTAGGCCACACCGCCGGTCACGTAGGTGATGTCGCCGGCCTGCTTGGTCGGCGGCAGCGGAACACGGTCGTCCTGGGCCCAGACCGCCGACGCGGAGGCAATGGCCATCGCAGCGGCAAGGGGAGCGAGCAGAGACTTGTGGCTGTTCATGTGAGTCCTTCCTTTTTCAAGAACGAGACCCATTGGACCGCTCTCCGCGAGGCTTGTGCCTGGGACGAAACCGGCAATGCAGGCCGGGCGCCCGCCTGCCGGTTTGTCAGTCCGGATGCCTTTCGCTGTAGGACAGGTCAGCTCAGGTTCACCGGCACGAAGATGCGTTCGCCATCGCGCTCGACCAGCAGCGCCACGCTCTTCGGCTTGCCCGCCATCACGCTGCGCACCTGCTCGATCGACGTGACCGGCTTGCCATTGATCGACAGCAGCACGTCGCCCGCCTCGATGCCGGCGCGGGCCGCCGGGCCGTCGACGCTCTCGACCACCAGGCCCTGCTCGATCTTGGTCTGGCGCTTCTCTTCGCGCGTCAGCTGGCGCAGCGACAGCCCCAGCTGCACACCGCCCGCACCGCCTTCGTCGCTGGCCGACGCCTGCTGGTCGCCATCGTCGGCACCGCCCAGCTTGACGTCGATCGAACGTTCGGCGCGATCGCGCCAGACGGTCAGCTTGACCTTGTCGCCGGGCGCAGCCAGGCCGATGCGGCTCGACAGCGCGCCCGAGCGCACGATCGGGTCGCCGTTCACCGCGGTGATCACGTCGCCCGGCTTCAAGCCGGCCTTCTCGGCCGCGCTGTCCTTGCTGACCTTGGCGATCAGCGCGCCGTCGGGCCGCTTCATGCCGAAGGACTCGGCCAGGCTCTGGTTCACGTCCTGCACCGCGACGCCCAACCGGCCGTGCGTGGCGCGCCCGGTGGCGACGATCTGGTCCTTCACCTTCAGCGCCACGTTGATCGGGATCGCGAAGCTCAGGCCCTGGAAGCCGCCGGTCTGCGAATAGATCTGCGCGTTGATGCCGATCACCGCGCCGCTGCCGTCGAACAGCGGGCCGCCCGAGTTGCCGGGGTTCACCGCCGCATCGGTCTGGATGAAGGGCACGACGGCGTCGCCGGGCAGCGAACGGCCCTTGGCGCTGATGATGCCGGTGGTGGCGGTCTGCTCGAAGCCATAGGGCGCGCCGATCGCGAGCACCGGGTCGCCCACCTCGATGGTCTGCGGGTCGCCCAGGCGCACCGTCGGCAGGTCCTTGGCCTGGATGCGCAGCACCGCGATGTCGGTGGCCGTGTCCGAACCCAGCACCTTGGCCGAGAACTCGCGCCGGTCGCTCAGCTTGACGGTCACTTCCTTGGCCTCGCGCACCACGTGCGCGTTGGTCAGGATGAGTCCGTCGGAGCTGATGATGAAGCCCGACCCCTGGCCGCGGAACGGCACCGACGGGTTGCCCTGGCGGCCGCGCTGCTGGAAGCCCGGCAGCCCACGGAAGAACTGGAAGAAGGGATCGTTCTCGGCGCCGGGCGGCAGGCCTTGCTGCTGCTGCTCTTCGGCCGTGGCCTTGTGCAGGCCGGCGACGGTGACGCCGACCACGGCCGGGCCGGAGGTGGCGACGATCGCGCGGTAGTTGGGGACGGCGGCCTGCACCATCGGCACCGGCGCGGGCGCATTGGTCGCGGTGGGCACCGGCTTGGCTTCAGGCTTGCTCTTGAGCCACTCGGGCGTCAGGCTGAAGGCACCGGCCGAGCTGGCGGCCAACACCCCGGCTGCGGCGAGGGCAGCGGTCAACGACTTCATCTTCATGTGAACTCCTGGGACAGGCGTCGCGGAGGATTCCGCATGAAACGGAAGATAGGGCCGGGCCGTTAGTGTTCGGTTAGCCGTGGATGAAGCGAAAGTTAAGGTGCGGAAGGCAGCACCGTGGCAGCGCAGTCCCCGAAGCCGATGCGCCGCTGCCCGTCGCGCTCGCAGAAGGCGCGCAGGATCACCGTGTCGCCATCCTCCAGGAAGCGCCGCGTCTCGCCACCGGGCAGCGTGATCGGCTGCTGGCCGCCGCGCGTCAGCTCGAGCAGCGAACCGCCCTGCTCGGGCAACGGCCCCGATTGCGTGCCGCTGCCGAGCAGGTCGCCCGGCCGCAGGTTGCAGCCGTTGCTGCTGTGGTGCGCCACCAGCTGTGCGAGCGTCCAGTACGCATCGCGGAAGTTCGATTGCATCAGCCGCACCGCAGCCTCGCCACGCCCACGCATCGCCGCGGTCTGCAGCCACACCTCGAGCGTGATGTCGATCGCGCCCTGCGCACGGTTGGCCACGCTGTCCAGGTAGGGCAGCGGCTGCGGCCGGTCGGCGGCGCGCTCGAACGGCCGGCGGAACGGCTGCAGCGCCTCCATCGTGACGAGCCACGGCGACAGCGTGCTCGCGAAGTTCTTCGCGAGGAACGGCCCGAGCGGCTGGTACTCCCAGGCCTGCACGTCGCGCGCCGACCAGTCGTTCAGCAGCACCAGGCCGGCGAGGTGGTCTTCGGCCTGCGCCATCGCGACCGGCTCGCCCAGCGCATTGCCCGGGCCGATGACCGCGCCGATCTCCAGCTCGTAGTCGAGCCGCCGGCACGGGCCGAACACCGGCGCCGCGGCGTCGGTCTTGTACTGCCCGCGCGGGCGCCGGAAGGCGTGGCCGCTCGCGCGCAGCGACGAGCTGCGCCCGTGGTAGCCGATCGGCACCCATTCGTAGTTCGGCAGCAGCGGCTGGTCGGGCCGGAACAGCTTGCCGACCGCCGTCGCATGGTGGATGCCGGTGTAGAAATCGGTGTAGTCGCCGACCTCGCAGGGCAGCGCCATCTCGGCCTGCGATTGCGGCAGCAGGCAGGCCTGCAGCTCGCGCTCGACGCCGGCGCCGCGCCGCAGCGCCTGCGACAACGCGCTGCGCACCACGCGCCGCGCGGCCGCCGGCTGCGCGATGAAGGCGTTGACGTCGCCCGCCGCCAGCGGGGCCATCGCGCGCTGCACCGCCGCCGGCCAGCTGCTGCGCTCGAGCGCGAGCGCCAGGTCGAGCACCTGGTCGCCGATGGCCACGCCCCCCCGCAGGGGCTGCAGCGCCGCGTCGCTGCCGACACGGCGGAAGCGCCCGAGCGGCAGGTTCTGCAGCGGAAAATCGGTGGCCGGGTCCTGGGCCGAGTCGACCCAGCTCTGCAGCCCGGCGTCGTGCGTGTCGTCGAGGCCGCTCATTGGAAGCCGTCCTTCAGGTCGCGCCAGCAATCGGCGTAGCCGGTGTCGAGCGCCCCGCCCTGCATCGCCCATTCGGTGGGCCGGAAGCGGAAGCGGCTCTCGAACATGAAGGCCAGCGTGTTGTCGAGCTTGTGCGGCGCGAGCGGCACCGACGATGCGCGCTCGAAGGCGTCGGCATCCGGCCCGTGCGGCACCATGCTGTTGTGCAGGCTCGCGCCGCCCGGGCGAAAGCCCTCGGGCTTGGCGTCGTACTGGCCGTACACCAGCCCCATGAACTCGCTCATCAGGTTGCGGTGATACCAGGGCGGTCGGAAGGTGTCCTCGGCCACCAGCCAGCGTGGCGGGAAGATCACGAAATCGCAGTTGGCGGTGCCCGGCGTGTCGCTGGGCGAGGTCAGCACCGTGAAGATCGACGGATCGGGATGGTCGAAGCTGATCGAGCCGATGGTCATGAAGTTCTTCGTGTCGTACTTCAGCGGCGCCAGGTTGCCGTGCCAGCCGACCACGTTGAACGGCGAGGCGGCACCCCGCGCGCTCCACAGCCGGCCGGCGAACTTCTTGACCAGCTGGTAGCCCGCCGCATCGCGCTCGAAGGCGGCCACCGGCGCCAGGAAATCGCGCGGGTTCGCCAGGCCGTTGCTGCCGATCGGCCCCAGCTCGGGCAGCCGGAAGTGCGCGCCGTAGTTCTCGCAGACATAGCCGCGCGACGGCCCGTCGACCGCCACCTTGAACGCCATGCCGCGCGGCAGCAGCGCGATCTCGCCGGGCGCCACCTGCAGCACGCCGAGCTCGGTGGTGACCGTGAGCGCGCCCTGCTGCGGCACCAGCAGCATCTCGCCATCGGCGTTGACGAAGGCACGCTGCGCCATCGAGCGGTTGATGAAATACAGGTGCGCGGCCATGCCGGATTGCGCGTCGACGTCGCCATTGACGGCGATGCTGCGCAAGCCGTCGACGAAATCCAGCGGCTGCGACGCCGCATCCGGGATGGGCGCGGGCGACCAGCGCAGCGGATCGGGCGGCGCATCGACACCGCCGGCCGCGCCGGTCTTCCACCCCGGTTGCGCATAGGCCGTGTAGCCGCCCACCACCACCGACGGCTGGCGCCGGTACATCCAGGTGCGCAGGTTCTCGGCCCGCGGCGCGGTGAAGGCGCTGCCGCTGATCAGCTCGGCGTACAGGCCGTGCGCCGCCTTCTGCGGGCTGTTGCGGCCCGGCGGCAGCACGCCCGCCACGGCCTCGCTCGCGAAGTGGTTGCCGAAGCCGCTCTGGTAGCGCAGGGTTTCCGTCGTGCTCATGGCTTGATCTTAGGCAGTCGATTCGTTAATGTCTAATCCATTCTACAAAACCAAATTGAAACCGGAACTGCAGCCATGGCCACACCCGCCCCCGCCGAACGCAGCCCGCGCGGCATCCAGAGCATCGAGGTCGGCGGCCAGCTGCTGCGGGCGCTGGCCCACCACGGCCGCCCGATGGCGCTGAAAGACCTGGCGCGCGAGGCCGGCATGGCGCCCGCCAAGGCGCACCCCTACCTGGTGAGCTTCGGCAAGCTGGGCCTGGTGTTGCAGGACGCCGGCTCGGGCCGCTACGGCCTGGGGCCGCTCGCGATGGAGCTGGGGCTGATCAGCCTGCAGCAGTTCGACCCGCTGCGCCTGGCCACGCCGCTGCTGCCGGGCCTGGCGCAGCAGATCGGCCACACCGTCGCGATCGCGGTCTGGGGCAACCGCGGGCCGACCATCGTGCGCGTCGAGGAGGCGCCGTCCGCGGTGCACGTCAACATGCGGCACGGCACCGTGATGTCGATGCGCGGCACGGCCTCGGGCCTGCTGTTCGCCGCCTGGCTGCCGCCGGCGCAGCTGCGGCAGGCGCTGGCCGACGACAGCCACGGCGGCCGGCGCAAGCTCGATGCCGCACTGCAGGACCAACTCGCGGCCATCCGCGCCGAAGGCCTGAGCCGCGTCGTCGACGGGGCCGTGCCCGGCGTCAGCGCGATGGCCGCGCCGGTGTTCGACCTGCACCGCGGCATCGTGCTGAGCCTGGCCGCGATCGGCCCCAACGCCACCTTCGACACGCGCCCCGGCGGCCCGGTGGCGGCGCCGCTTCAGGCCGCCGCGGCAGCGCTTTCGCGGCAGCTGGGCTGCCCGGTATAGTCGCCCGATTCACGGCATCGGGAGATGGGAGATGGAGATGGCCCCTCAAGGCAAGCGGGTCGCGCGTGCGACGTCCGGTTGGATCGGCCTGCTGGCGGGGGCGCTGGCGCTCAGCGCGTGCGGCGGAAGCTCCGACGAATCCGGCTCGCCGCCGGGCCCGTCGGACAGCTTCGCGCAGCAATGCGCGCCCACCAACCCCTATGCCGCCGCGATCCTGCGCACGGCCAGCCTCGACACCGAGAAGCAATGGGTGCGTGCCTACCTGAACGAGGCCTACCTCTGGTACGACCAGATGCCGCTGGTCAACGCCTCGGCGCCGGCCTACAGCAACACCTCGGACGTGCTCGGCTCGCTGGGCGCCTACTTCGACGCCTCGCTGACGCAGGGCGTCACGCCCAGCGGCGCATTGACCGACCGCTTCAGCTTCATCACGCCGACGTCGACCTCGAACGCGCTGTTCGATTCCGGCGTCGAAGCCGGCACCGGCGTGCAGTGGCGCATGCTTTCCGGCCGCGCACCGCGCGGCATCCGCGTGGCCTACATCGAGCCCGGCTCCGAGGCCGCGACCAAGGGCGTGCGGCGCGGCGACACGCTGCTGACGGTGGACGGCGTGTCCGCCGATGACCAGACGAGCGCCGGCGTCGACGTGCTGAACGCCGCGCTGTTCCCCAGCGCCACCGGCGGCACGCACACCTACGTGCTCAGCCGTGCCGGCGCCGCCAACGTGACGGTGTCGATGACGACCGCCGCGATCACCACGAAGCCGGTGCTGAGCTACGGCTTCATCACCGCCACCGATGGCCAGAAGGTCGGCAACATCGTCTTCAACGCGCACGTCGCGCCGGCCGAAGGGCAGTTGATCACCGCTGTCAACTACCTGAAGACGCAAGGCGTCACCGACCTGGTGCTCGACCTGCGCTACAACGGCGGCGGCTACCTCTACATCGCGAGCGAACTCGCCTACATGATCGCCGGCCCCAGCCGCACCACCGGCAAGGTGTTCGAGAAGTTCAACTACAACGCCAAGCGCGTGGCCGACAACAACCGCCCGGCCCAGCCCTTCGACAGCCTGGACGGCAACGACGCCGCGCTGCCGACGCTGAACCTGTCGCGCGTCTACGTGCTGACGACCGCGTCCACCTGCTCGGCCAGCGAGTCCATCATCAACAGCCTGCGCGGCGTCGACGTCGACGTGCGGCAGATCGGCAGCGCCTCGTGCGGCAAGCCGTACGGTTTCGCGGCCAAGGACAACTGCGGCATCTCGTACTTCCCGATCGAGTTCAAGGGCGTCAACGCCAAGGGCTTCGGCGACTACACCGACGGCTTCGTGCCGAACGGCAGCGGCGCCGCGGGCGTGCCCGGCTGCGTCGCCGGCGACGACTTCACGCACGAGCTGGGCGATGCGAACGAGGGGCTGCTGAAGGCCGCGCTCGACTACCGCACGAGCGGCAGCTGCCCGGTGGCGGCCTCGTCCGAATCGCCGCAGTCGGTGGGCCGCGCGCTGGCGGGGTCCGGCATCGCGCTGCGCGGCAACCCGCTGCTGCACAACCGGATCGTCAAGGCAGCGCGCTGAGGAAGCGCTCGAGCAGCGCCGCGAACTGCTGCGGCTGCTCGGCCACGCTGAGGTGCGAGGCCTCGGCCAGCACCTCGAGCCGGGCACCGGGAATGCGTTCGGCGATCGCCTGCGACATCGCCACCGGCGCGCCGACGTCCAGCGCGCCGGCGATCACGAGCGTCGGGCATGCGATGGCCGGCAGCTCGTCCAGCCAATCGACACTGCGCACCGCGTGGCAGGTGGCCGCGTAGCCGGCCGCCGAACTGCGCAGCAGCGTCGCGCGGAAGGCGGCCAGCGCCTCGGGCTGGCTGCTGCGGAAACCGGCGTGGAAGTAGCGCTCCATCACCATGTCG
The DNA here is from genome assembly GCF_056404395.1 of Rhizobacter sp. P2_D12. NCBI lineage: Bacteria > Pseudomonadati > Pseudomonadota > Betaproteobacteria > Burkholderiales > Sphaerotilaceae > Rhizobacter > Rhizobacter sp. P2_D12. The sequence continues at coordinate 69,757 of NZ_JBFUEB010000016.1, forward strand.
GCGATGGCCGCGAGGCCGCCCTGTTCGACGGCCGCGATGCGCTGCGCCCACGCCGCCTGCGCGGCCTCGGGGTAGCGCGCCGTCGTGTTGGCGAGCACCAGGCCGCGCACCAGTTCGGGATGGCGGATCGCCAGGCCCTGGCCGACCATGCCGCCGAGCGACAGGCCGATCCACACCACCGGCCCGGCGCCCCACTCGCGGATCACGCGCGCCGCGTCGTCGACCAGCTCGTCCATGCGGTACGGCCCGGCCGGCACCGCCGAGCCGCCATGGCCGCGGTGGTCATAGCGCAGCACCTGGTGGCGCGGCGCCAGATCGGCCGCGAGGCCCTCCCACATGCCCATCTCCAGCCCCAGCGCGTGGCTCAGCACCACCGGCGCGCCCTCGCCCTGCAGCGCCACCTTGAGCTGCGGCCGGCTGAAGGTGTGGTGCGACGACACCCGCAGCCCGGCCGACAGCGGTGCCGGCGGCGGCAGCAGTCCTTCGTCGCGCAGGATCTCGGTGGCCAGCTTGAAGGCGGTGTTGGCGGCCGGCACGCCGCAGTAGATCGCGCCCTGCATCAGCGTCTCGCGGATCTTCTCGACCGGCACGCCGCCGCGCACCGCGGCGCGGCAATGCAGCTCGAATTCCTCCCAGCGCGCCAGGCCCATCGTCATGCCCAGCACCAGCAGGCGGCGCGTGGTCGGATCCAGCCCCGGGCGGCCCCAGATGTCGTGCCAGGCGTAGCGCGTGATCAGTGCCTGGAACTCGGCGTTGAAGCCGGTCGCGTTGTCGAGCGACTTGTCGACCCAGGCATCGCCCAGGATGGCGCGGCGGTTCTTCACGCCGCGGTCGAAATCGTCTTCCTGATGTGCCATGGCGGCTCCTGCGGAACGGGGGTTTCAGGCCGGCCGCCAGGCGCTCCAGGGCGCCTGCGCCGACAAGGTGGCGGCGGTCTCGGCCAGCGCCGCGAGCTGCGGCGCGGCGACCTGCACCGCGCGCCGCGCCGCCTGCGCCGGGTCGAACAGCGCCTCGATCTCGGCGGCCGGCAGCGCGGCGTCGCCAGCCAGCGCCTCGAGCGTGACGTCGCGCAGGTGGCGCTGCGTGGCCAGCGCCTGGTGCGACAGCGTCTCGAGCAGCGCGTGCGCCCGCGCCTTGCCCACCTGCTGCGCGAGCCGCATCGCGACCGCCTCGGCGAACACCAGGCCCTGCATCGCGTCAATGTTGCGCCGCATGCGGGGCACGTCGACCTCGAGCCCGGCGGCCGCATCGGCCAGCGCCTTCAACGCGCCATGCACCGAGATGTACAGCCCGGCGGTCTCGGCCAGTTCGGCCTGCCAGTTGCCGAGGCCGCGCTCGTGCTCCTGCACCATCGCGGCCAGCAGCGCCGACACGCGGTGCGGCGTGCGCAGCGCGGCCGACAGCGCGACCATCGCCGCCACCGGGTTGCGCTTGTGCGGCATCGTCGACGAGCCGCCGCGGCCGGCGCCGGACGGTTCGGCCAGCTCGCCGACCTCGCCCTGCGCCATCAATGAAATGTCTTTCGCGATCTTGCCGAGCGCACCGCCCAGCACGCCCAGCTCGCAGGCGAGGGACGCCGATTCGTCGCGCTGGGTGTGCCAGGAGCCGGGCGGCAGACGCAGCTGCAGCTCGTCGGCAACGCGGCGCGACACCGCGGCAGCGGCCTCGCCCATCACCGCCAGCGTGCCGACCGCGCCGCCCAGCTGCAGCTGCAGCGCCTGCGCGCCGGCAGCGCGCAGGCGCTGCTGCGAACGCACCAGCGGCGCGATCCAAGCGAGCAGCTTGAAGCCGAAGCTCAGCACCTGCGCCGGCTGCATCAGCGTGCGGCCCAACAGCGGCGCCTGCGCGTGCGTGCGCGCGAGCGCCAACAGGTGGCCGATGAGGCGCGACAGGTCGTCGTCGATCAGTGCCAGCGCGCGCCGCGTCACCAACACCAGGCCGGTGTCGACGACGTCCTGGCTGGTGCTGCCCCAGTGCACGTAACCGGCGGCATCGGCATCGAACAGCGCGACCGTCTCGGTCAGCTTGCGCACCAGCGGGATCGCGAGGCTGCCGGCGCGGCCGCTGGCCTGCACCAGCGCCGGCAGGTCGTACAGCTCGGCCTTGCAGACGCCGGCGATCGCCTGCGCGGCCGCGGCCGGCAGCAGGCCTTCGGCGGCCTGGGCGCGTGCCAGCGCGGCCTCGAAATCGAGCATCGCCTGGATGACCGCGGCCTGGTCGAACACCGCCAGCATCTGCGGCGTCGACAGGAAGCCTTCGAAGGCGAGCGCGGCCATGACGGCGCTGCGGGTCAGGCGGGCCGCGGGGCGGACTTGCGGTCGACCAGGCGCTGCATGCAGCCCAGCGACACGATGTGCATCTGGATCAGGGCCAGGATGCCGTTGCGGTGCAGCTCGAGCACGTCGGCATCGGGCAGCGCGAGCAGCTTCTCCTGGTCGACGACGTGGAAGCCGTCGATCGCGAAGGTGCTGCCGTCGGCCAGCGATCCTTCGGCGCGCATCGGCTTGAGCAGGCCGAGCGCGGCGACGCGGTCGCAGAAGGGCTGCGTGCGGTTGAACTCGCGCTCGCACAGCTCGAGGAACTGCACGGCATTGCGCAGCAGCTCGCTCGGCTCGCCGTTCTCGAACAGCGGCTGGCCCTCGGGTCCGTCGGACAGGCCGGGATAGCTCTCGTCGACGCACACGGTGAGCTGGCGCTGGCCCTGGTCGTCCTCGGCCGGCGCCAGGGCCAGCGGGTGGCTGCGCATCACGGCGGGCACGTAGCCGGCGGCCCAGCGGTGGCCTTCGACCATCAGGTTCTCGCCGTTCTGCAACCCGAGCAGCACCACGGTGTGGAAGGCCTCGCCCTGCGGCCCGCCGGCGGCGTCGCTGCGGACGAACAGGATCGGGTAGTCCTTGCAGGCGTCGGGGAACTCGCCGACCGCGCAGAACATCGCGTTGATGTCCTTGGCCACCGAGCAGTCGAGCGGCAGCAGGCGCTTGCCGGCGTGGCGGATGCGGTCGAGCACCGCGGGCTGCCTGTGCAGCGAATTCATGATCATGGGGACACTTCTCCAGGGGGCAAGGCGGTGGCCAGGACCTTGTCGACGCGCTTGCCGTCCAGGTCGACCACCTCGAAACGCCAGCCTTCCCAATCGACCGTGTCGGCGGTCTTGGGCAGCCGGCCCAGCAACAGCATGATCATCCCGGCCAGCGTGTTGTAGCGGCCGCGGTCTTCTTCGGGCAATTCCTTCAGCGACAGCCGGTCCTTCAGCTCGGGCACCGGGATCAGGCCGTCGAACAGCCAGCTCTGGTCGGCCCGCTGCACCGCCCAGGCGTCGCCGTCGGACGGCGTCGTGAACTCGCCGGTGATGGCCTCGAGCACGTCGCGCACGGTGATCACGCCCTGCACCTCGCCGTATTCGTCGACGACGAACACCAGTTGGGCGGACGAGGCGCGGAACTGGTCGAGGAGCTCCATGCCGGACAGCGTCTCGGGCACGAAGACCGGCGGCTGCAGGCCTTCGGTGAGCGTCAGCGTGCGGCCCTGCAGCGCCTGCTGCAGCAGCGTCTGGGCCGAGATGATGCCCACCACGTCGCTCAGGCTGCCGCGGCACACCGGGTAGCGCGAATGCTCCTGGTCGCCCATCACCTTCAGCACGTCGTCCAGCTCGGCCGAGACGTCGAGCCAGGTGATCTCGGTGCGCGGGATCATCATCGAGCCGACCTGGCGGTCGTCGAGGCGGAACACGTTGCGCACCATCTGGTGCTCCTGCGCCTCGATCACGCCGGCGTCCAGGCCCTCTTCGAGGCTGGCGGCGATCTCTTCCTCGGTGACGGAGCGGTTCGGGCCGTTGCGGATGCCCAGCAGGCGCAGCGTGCCTTCGGTGCAGAACGACAGCAGCTTGACGAAGGGGCGCGCGGCGAGCGAAAGCCATTCCATCGGCTGCGCGACGAGGCGGGCGACGTTCTCGGGATACATCTGCCCGAGGCGCTTGGGCACCAGCTCGCCGAAGATGATGGTGAGGAAGGTGATGCACATCACCACCAGCGCGGTGGCGGTGATGCCGGAAGCCTTCTCATGGATGTTGAAGGTCAGGTGGATCCAGGCGGCGAGCGGCTCGGAGAAGGCGGCCTCGCCGACGATGCCGTTGAGCACCCCGATGGAGGTGATGCCGATCTGCACGGTGGACAGGAACTTGGTGGGGTTCTCGTGCAGGTCCATGGCCGCGCGGGCGCCTTCGTCGCCGGTCTCCACCATCACCTGCAGGCGTGCCTTGCGGCTGGCGGTGAGCGCCATTTCCGACATGGCGAACAAGCCGTTGAGGATGATCAGGAAGGCGAGGAGCGCTATGTCCATGGAAGCACGCTGCAGGGACCCGGCCCGGAACGCGCAGAACGACGAAGGCCGCAAGGGTAGCAGACTCGGGTGGCCGGCCCGTGGCAGCGGTGCGGCGGCTGGCGGGCAGAATCCGGGCCATGAACTACCTGATCGGCGACCTGCAGGGCTGCTGCGACCCGCTGGAGCGCCTGCTCGAGAAGATCGATTTCTCGCCGTCGCGCGACCATGCCTACGTGCTGGGCGACCTGGTGAACCGCGGCCCGGCGTCGCTGCGCACACTGCGCCGGCTGCGGCAGCTGGGGGATTCGGCCACCTGCCTGCTGGGCAACCACGACCTGCACCTGCTGGCGGTGGCGCACGGGGTGCGCAAGCCGGGCCGGCGCGACACGCTGGACGAGGTGCTGGCGGCGCCGGACCGGCCGGCCCTGCTCGACTGGCTGCGGCAGCAGCGCATGGCCGTGCATGCGCATGGCTGGCTGATGGTGCACGCCGGCGTGGCGCCGCAATGGGACCTGGCGACCACGCTGGCGCTGGCCGGCGAGGTGGAGGCGCGGTTGCGCAGCGACGGGCTGGTGGACTTCTTGCAGGTGATGTACGGCAACGAGCCGGCGCGTTGGACGCCGGGGTTGCAGGGAGCGGACCGGCTGCGCTTTGCGGTCAACGTGCTGACGCGCATCCGCTTCGTCGCCGCAGACGGCACGCTGGACATGTCGAGCAACGAGGGCGCCGATGCGACCCCGCCGGGGTTGTTCCCGTGGTTCGAGGCGCCGGGGCGGCAGACGGCCGGGGTGCCGATCGCCTTCGGGCACTGGTCGACGCTCGGGCTGACATTGCGGGCGGACCTGATGGCGCTGGACACCGGCTGCGTGTGGGGCGGGCGGCTGACGGCGGTGCGGCTCGAGGCCACGCCGGAGGTGGTGCAGGTGGAGTGCGAGCAGGCGCAGAAGCCCGGTTGACGCGGTGGCCGGACTACAATTCCGGCCTTCTCCGAGGAAGCGTGGCCGAGCGGTTTAAGGCACCGGTCTTGAAAACCGGCGACGGGCAACTGTCCGTGGGTTCTTATCTGAACCATCAAGTTGTGCATCCAATTGGGGATGTCGGCCACGCTCAAGTCGTCGGTTCGAGGCACGTAGCGCGGGCCATTTGCGTGGCCGGCTTGAGCAGCCCGTACGGCTTGAGCCGCCTGCCGGTAGTGCGTCTGCAGTCGGAGTAACCCGTCCCGACTCCCAGTTCATTCAACCACCTGGCAATCAAGTAGCGGCAGTGCGACCGCCCTTAGACGCCTTGCGGCACCCCAGCCCCTCTCCGGACGTACCGGGCGCCAGCACAGTTGGTCGCTTGCTGAGAGGCCCCGAGGACGCGCGTCGAGCGCCCACGCTTCCACTGCCCGGCTTCCTGGCAGTCGACATGAGTCCGCAACGTTCGGATAGGTGGTCACAGCACACCGTATAGTCAGTACGTATTGACATCAATTTGACGATAGCCGTCGCAAACAGTTGGTGCCATTTTTTGCGGACGTTGAGGCTTAAAGCGAATCATGCACCCGCTGCAGGTGGAGTCCCGGGTCGGAAGCCACGACGTGCAGAGATCGCCGCCTCGGCAGTCCCGGAGATTGCCTTCTGTAGGCTTGCATCGTGCCGCTGAGAGACGGCGCTGCATTTCATCTCGATGGTTGGCCGTGTTGGCGACGTTCGACTGACCGCAGAGTTCGGTTAGAAAAATGTACGAGTCCGGCAATCTCGTCACGACCGAACTCAGGTCACTGCGGTCGCCGACCAGCGACGCGGCAACAGGTCTGCGACCCGATGCGCGGAAGCTGCCGGCAGGCGTTCCAGAACGTCCTTCAGGTAACCCACGCCCGTTGAGCCGAGCCGGCAGGACCAAGCTCATCGCGGCCGCAGCCCGCTTTCCCGGGCGCAGGCTCCCGGCGAACGGCCAGTCGTTGCGCCCAAGCGCAATCGGCCGAGGCTGTGTGAAAACTCGAGACTCGAAGCATTTCGGGGGTCTTCTCACCCCTACCTTAAGGTCGATCGTCGAATACAGCGCGATCTGAGAGGTCGATTTCGGTGACCACCTTCAACGCGGCGAGTTTTCACACAGCCTCGGCCGTAAGCGGTTCTCTGCCCAGTTGTTGTCCGCCRGCAGCGTGCCGTCGCACGTCAGCGCCGTCCACCGTCCCAGGCTGTAGTCGATCGCCTTGGCTGTCGCTGACCCCGCGGGCACTTTCTGCCGATGCAGCGTCAGCCAGGTTTGCAGCACCGCCGAGATCTCGGCGGCCACCGTTGTGGACGCGGAGAGTCACCTTTCACTGGTTCCAAGTGGGTGACGAGCTCGTCCTCAACCATCAGGGCGCACAGAGCCCGGCAGACCCCAACAGCGGCCTCTTAGCCATCACGATGGTTGGCCAGCGCGAACAGGCTGTACATGAGCCCCCGGTTCTTGGCCAGCCCGCCGCAGCCGACCTTCTTGCGGCCAAACAGATTCATCACGATGTGGAAAGGGTGCGCTACGCGGGCACGGATCTGCGCTTTCTTGTGCTCAGCAGCACCGCCTGGCGCTCGTGCACGCCGTTGGTCATCGCGGCGATCGCTCTGCGCTTGGCCGCGATCAGCCAGGCGATGTCACCGCTGATGCGCCCGTCAGTCTGCATCTTGATGATCTCCTCTCGCTTGGCGACGCCGGTGCTCCCCGAGTCACTGTGCACGCGCCGAGCCTGGCCAAGCCGCGTCGCTTCAATACGTACCTCACGCAATTCACGCCCACCAGCACGTCGTGGCTGAACATGGTCGAGCCGTTCTTCGCCACATCTTCGAACGACGAATCAGGCGTGACAGCTTCACCAACGTGACTGAACAGGAGCTGGCGATCAACTTTTACATCGCCGAGCGCAACGCTCACCCCAAGCCTTCATCTGAACTGCCTCGTCCAATAGGACATCCGGCCAAGGTCTCTCGCGCCGTGGCTTCCTTGGCGGTCGTCTTCAGATAGGTAGGCAACAGATTGCCGCGCCACACTAGGAGCTCTCGATACAGCGGTTCCACGTGCCAACCGAACGTCCCGCATGGCTGGCTATGCAAGGCCAATGCCTCTGACTTCACTCTGCTCACCACACCGCTGAAGAGCTCGGACAACAGAGCCTTGGCAACGCATTGGGTTGCAGTGCCCCTCTAATTTAGTCGGTGATTGACGCGGATCAGCTCTCAGCTAAACTGATCCGCATAAGTAAGAACATCAAACCAACATTGGGAGCGGGTTTGAACGATTCAGTACGTACAAGTGGGGCGGAGCTGTCTTCGCGTGCAAGACGCAATGACGCGACAGCGAGCACGCGAATTTGCGGCGAAGGAGCGGCCTCTCGTGGGTGGCCTAACCTTCCAGCAGGACATTGCATTCCGCCTGCCACGTTAGTGGAGCGCTGGCCGGGCTCGAGGCGACCTGCCTCATTGGGCACTCGGCAGCTGTCAAGGGCATATTGCGGGCTCAAGCCCGACCCAACAATCGAGGCATTCGATCGTTTGGGCCCCACTGCGTTGGCGGCGATGACCGTCCTCGTATTGCCCTCTCGACGTAGATCCCCGAGCCGATCGTCTGGCGTCATCCGGGCGTGCATCCAGCACTATGCTTACGGGCGATTCTTTGGGCCAAGAGACGCTCGTTCTCAACGTCCTGCGGTGTCGGTTCCGCGGAGAGAGTTCGTCGGGACCACCCTCGAGCGATTGGGCAGCGCTCAGTCCTAGAGGACCACGGAGCGATTGTGCGGCTTGTCCACAGCAGATCGACTATGGCCTTGTTCGACGTGTCTAGCTTTTCGTGGTAGCTCACGTTAGAGCTGGCCCTCCTGTCTCCGCTGGTCGGCTCTTCTAGCAAGCACTTGCCGCGAATTTGCTCGCAACAATGTCTTGGTTCTCAATCAACGATGCCCTCGCGCTGCTATCGGCATGAAAAGGCTGCGGCCACGACACAAGACGTCACCCGTTCTTGCGGCGACAGTTGTCAATTGCCGCGAAGCACATTGACATATCCTGACGCAATTAATCATCAAATGCCCATTGCCGGGGCAGGCCTCGAATTGCCCGCCGCAATCGCCCGCCATCCTGCTGAATTGCCATCATCAATTGTGTCTAGAGTGCTCGCATTGCGCTTGACATTGAGCAATTGGCAACGTCAAATGCCTCTCGCAATGGCAGATCCGCCATCGCATTTCTACGTTGTTCATCATGGAGAAATTGATGCAAATCATCGACGTTGTCGCCCACACTTCAAGCAACAACATGCTGACCGGTATTGGCCTGCTTGACCGAGGAGTTCTTCTCGCGTCTTGCGAGAAGGCCAGCGAGGAGTTTCTGAAAGAGATCGACCTGGAGCAGCTTTTCGCTGTCGAGGCGGAGCAGAGCGATAAGCAAGCTATCGCTGCGTAAGTAGAGGTTGTTTCCATCGCAGAGGCCCACATGGTCTCTGCGATGTTGGATGGCTGGATACGAGTGGGCTGGGGTCGGCCGATGGCATCCAATTGGGCAAGGCATTGAGTCCAGCCCTGAGGCTGTCCCGCTTGCATCTTTTTTTACGCGTATTGATCGTGCAGCTTCACGACTAAGAATTGGAAGCGCTCCCACGCTCGCGATGCCAAGTGGGACGCAGTCGGTTCGGAGTTGAGTGCGAGCGAGTGTCGAACTCAATCACCACCTCTATTGCTGGTTGCCCGTATGAGTATTGAAACCATTCGTGAGCGTGATCTCACTGAGTCCATTGGCGGCAGTTGGGTGAACTATGGGAGTTGCATTCGGCGGAAATCCCCCGAGGAGACGCTGCGCGCCATCTTGCCGCTCGCCGCATCCTTCGGTGTGACTCGGGTAGCTGATGTAACCGGGCTTGACTCCATCGGCATCGCAGTTGCGTTGGCAGTGCGCCCCCGCGCGAAGAGCCTATCGGTGTCGCAGGGCAAGGGTACCTCGCTCGAAGCCGCCAAGGTGTCAGCACTCCTCGAGTCGATTGAGATCCATCATGCAGAGCACTTGGCAACACCAGATCAAGTTGCATCTGCGAATGAGGTGCAGCGTCTAGGGCTCGCAATGGCTACGCCGGCCGAATTGGACCCGCTCAACGGGACGAACGTGGTGTGGAACACAGATAGCCTGCGGTCTTGGTACCGTGGCTTGGAGATGCACAGCCGGACATCCGTGCTTATTCCCGAGCTAATGCTCTCACTGGATTCCACACGCTGGGACAGTGAAACCGCGCACTACGAAGTGACGACGAACGGGCTCGCCTCTGGCAACGACTTCTCCGAGGCGTTCAGCCATAGTGTCTTTGAGCTTATAGAGCGGCATGCGTTCAGCTATTGGATAGCTCAGTCGCCCTCATATCGAGCCGACACCGGCGTCGCCTTGGCATCTCTTGGCAGCGATGCGCGCCAACTTGTCGCTCGCATACAGGGCGCAAATATGGAGCTAACAGTCTTCCACTTGGCGGAAGCTTCGCTGGGGTTACCTTGCTATGTCGCCGAAATTACGAATCCCAACGACCCCCTGATGCCAGCGCGACCTTACACGGGCAGAGGATTGCATGTATCTTCCGAGATCGCCGTGGGGCGTGCAATTACTGAAGCCGCTCAGAGCCGCTTAACAATGATTTCTGGCGCGCGGGACGACAATCTACATGAGGACTATTTTATTCCCAGATCGCGAACTGAATCCTCTTCGACAAGAGAGTTTTCTCCCACAGACGCTAATACTCTGGCGTCATGGCTTAGCAATCCGATCGAATTTTTGTTAAGTCGGCTCAGAGACTCGGGGTTTCCCACCTGTGTGGCATATGCGCATCGAGCTGCCCCCCCATTCTATGTCGTGCGATGCTTCATCCCAGGAATGAGGCATGACTCATGATCAATGGAATCGTCTTTGCCGGCCCCAGCATGGATGTCGCAGTCGACTTGATTGGTCTCGACCGGGTACAGCTAGCGCCTCCCGTCAGATGCGGAGATATATTGATCGCGATTTCAATGCGACCAAAATATATAGCAATAATTGACGGCTTATTTGGATCGGAACCAAGCGTTTGGCACAAGGAGATTTTGCTTGCCATATCGAAAGGAATCTCCATCTACGGTTGCTCCAGCATGGGGGCGCTACGAGCCGCTGAACTCCACAGCGAAGGCATGATCGGCGTTGGAAAAGTCTTCGAGTGGTACCGAGACGGTGTTATTGAGGCCGATGATGAGGTTGCATTGGTTCACGGGCCGCGAGCACTGAACTACAAAAGTCTCTCCTACGCTCTAGTGGACGTGAGGTTTGCCTTCGAACAGGCAATGGAGAGAGGCGACCTAACTTCTGCGCAAGCGCGTTCCGTCCTTGATCTTCATCGCCAAAGATTCTATCCCACTCGCGTTCAAAGGACTCTTGACCAAGACATGGACGCGTGTGGAGTCCCTCCTGTCTGCCGAGAACGAATCCTCGACGCGCTCCGCGGCCCGAGTATTAAGAGGCTCGACGCACAGAAACTTATTTCGCACATCGCAGGAGTACAAGAACTGCTTGAGGCGCCGAAGGTCTCGGACGATACTGAGGCGCAATTGCCCCTATTGACGAGTGGAGTACGACGGTTGATCGGCCGCCTTGTTGCAAGCGGGCGGCCCCTAGTACCCGACCAAGCAGAAGCCTCATCGGAGTATGTCGACTCAAGAGTACTCAGATGCTGGCCGCGTCTTTATTTGATTGCGAGCATCACTTCTCGCATGCTCTGCCTTTCCAACATGCCTTGGCAC
>NZ_JBFUEB010000017.1:0-90842 GCF_056404395.1 Rhizobacter sp. P2_D12
GCGCAGCCCGATGCTGTGCTGGCCGCCGGCGGCTGCGGCGCCGACACCGGGCGCGCGCGCGCAGCCCGATGCTGTGCTGGCCGCCGGCGGCTGCGGCGCCGACACCGGGCGCGCGCGGCACGATCAGCGTCAGCGGGCCGGGCCAGAAGCGCGCGGCCAGGCGCTGCGCCAGCGCCGGCCAGTCGGCCGCGAACACCTGGGCCGATCCGACGTCGGCCACGTGCACGATCAGCGGGTGGTCGGCCGGCCGGCCCTTGGCGGCGAAGATCTTCGCGACCGCCGCGTCGTCGTCGGCGCGCGCGCCGAGGCCGTACACCGTCTCGGTCGGCAGCCCGACGAGCTCGCCCGCCGCCAGCGCCGTCGCGGCCTGCGCGACGGCGCTGCCGTCCTTCGGGTCACGGGCGTCGATCAGCACGGGGCAGCCTCGGCGGAACCGGGCTCACCAGGGCGCGAGGCCCAGGTGCTCGGCGGCCTGCAGCGCGACGGCCTGGGCGCGCGCCGCGGTCTCGGCGGTGATCGTCAGGTGGCCCATCTTGCGGCCCGGGCGCGCGCTGGCCTTGCCGTACAGGTGCAGGTGGGTGCCGGGCAGGGCCAGCACCGCGGCCCAGTCGGGCTCGACCGCACCGGCCTGCGGGCCGTCGCGGAACCACAGGTCGCCCAGCAGGTTCAGCATCACCGCCGGCGAGTGCAGCCGCGGCGCGGCCAGCGGCGCGCCGGTCAGCGTGCGCACCTGCAGGTCGAACTGCGACTGGTCGCAGGCGTCCAGCGTGTAGTGGCCGGAGTTGTGCGGGCGCGGTGCCATCTCGTTGGCGACCAGCCGGCCGTCGCGCAGCACGAAGAACTCGACGCACAGCACGCCGACGTAGCCGAGCGTCGCGGCGATCTTGCCGGCCGCGGCGATGGCCTGCTGCTGCACGTCGGCCGTGATGTCGGGCGAGGGCACGCGCGTCACCGCGAGGATGCCGTCGCGGTGCAGGTTCTGCTGCAGCGGGAAGTGCACCGAGGCGCCGTCGGCGCCGCGCGCGACGATCACGCTCACCTCGTAGGCGAGGGGCAGCATCTGCTCGAGCACGCAGGGCACCTGCTTGAGCCCGGCCCAGGCGGCGGCCAGCTCGGCGCGGTGGGCCACGCGCACCTGGCCCTTGCCGTCGTAGCCGAGGCGGGCGGTCTTCAGGATGCCGGGCAGCAGCCGGTCGTCGACGGCGTCGAGTTGCGCGGCGGTCTCGATCAGCGCGAACGGCGCGCAGGGCACGCCGCAGGCGACGAAATGCGCCTTCTCGGCGGCGCGGTCCTGGCACACCGCGACCGCGTCGCCGGACGGTGCCACCGGCCGCATCGCCGCCAGCGTGCGCAGCGCCGCGGCCGGCACGTTCTCGAACTCGGTGGTGATGGCGTCGCAGCAGGCGCCGAGCTGGGCCAGGCCGGTGGCGTCGAGGTAGTCGGCGTGCACGTGCTGGTGCGCCACCAGCCCGGCCGGGCTGGCCGCGTCGGGGTCGAGCACCACGGTGGCGTAGCCCAGCTGCTGTGCGGCGTGCACGAACATGCGGCCGAGCTGGCCGCCGCCCATCACGCCCAGCGTGCGGCCGGGGGGGAGGAACCGGTTCATTTCAGGTCTGCCGACATCGCGCGGGCGACCTCGGTCTGGCGCGCCCGGTAGGCGTCCAGCTGGGTGCGCAGCGTCGGGTTGCCGGTGGCCAGCATCGCGACCGCGAACAGCGCGGCGTTGGCCGCGCCGGCGGCGCCGATCGCGAAGGTCGCTACCGGGATGCCCTTGGGCATCTGCACGATCGAATGCAGCGAGTCGACGCCCTGCAGGTGGCGGCTGGCGACCGGCACGCCGAGCACCGGCACCGTGGTCTTGGCGGCCAGCATGCCGGGCAAGTGGGCGGCACCGCCGGCCCCGGCGATGATGGCGCACAGGCCGCGCGCGGTGGCCGATTCGGCGTAGGCGAACATGTCGTCGGGCATGCGGTGCGCAGAGACCACGCGCGCCTCGTAGGGCACGCCGAACTCGGCGAGAATCTCGGTCGCGAGGCGCAGGGTCTCCCAGTCGCTGCTGGAACCCATCACCACGCCAACCAGGGGGGCGCTGCTCACAGGCTCGCTCCAGGGCTGGAAAAACCTTGAATTGTAGGCGGCGCGGCTCCACCTGCCCCGGAGCAGCCCACCTTTGCCGGAACACGATGGACATCTCGATTCAGAATTTCGAAGCCGACCTGATCAATGCGTCGGTGGAGCAGCCGGTGCTGCTGGACATCTGGGCGCCGTGGTGCGGCCCCTGCAAGGCGCTGACGCCGGTGCTGGAGAAGCTCGAGGTCGCCTATGCCGGGCGCTTCAAGCTGGCCAAGCTGAACGCCGACGAGCAGCCCGAGATCTCGGGCCAGCTGTCGCAGATGTTCGGCGTGCGCAGCATCCCGTTCTGCGTGCTGTTCAAGGGCGGCCAGCCGGTCGACGGCTTCGTCGGCGCGCTGCCCGAGGCCCAGGTGCGCGAGTTCCTCGACCGCCACGTGCCGAGCGCCGAGGCGATGGCGGCCGATGAAGACCTGGCCGAGGCGAACGAGCTGCTGGCCGAAGGCGACGCCGACAGCGCGCTCGAGCGCCTGCAGGAAGCGGTGGCCATCGACCCGGGCAACGATGCGGCCCGCTACGACTACCTGCGTGCGCTGCTGATGGTGGGCCGCGTCGATGACGCGCGCCGGGCCTTCGACCCGGTGGCCAGCAAGGTGATGCTGGATGCGCGGCTGTCGGCCGCCGGCCACTGGCTGGACGCGAGCGAGAAGGCGGCGTCGGCCCGCAGCCCCGAGGCGCTGGCGGCGGCGATCGCCGCGAACAAGCGCGATTTCGACGCGCGCTTCGAGCTGGCGCAGACGCATTTCGCGGCCCAGCGCTTCACGCAGGCGATGGACGAGCTGCTCGAGATCGTGATGCGCGACAAGGCCTGGAACGGCGAGCTGGCGCGCAAGACCTATGTCGCCATCCTGGAGCTGATGGCCAAGCCGGCACCGGCCAAGGCCGAAGCGGCGGCACCGAAGGGGGCGCTCGAGGTGACCGGCAAGGTCAGCACGGCGCCGGCCGATCCGGTCATCGACCAGTACCGGCGCAAGCTCAGCATGGCCTTGTTCTAGGCCGGCCGCAGCGGCGCCAGCGCCGCGCCGAGCAGCGCAACGATCGCCGCCTGCTCGTCGGCGAGCGCCTTCCACGCCGCCTCGGCCTGCTGCGAGTGCTTCTTCGCGGCGTCGATCTGCCCCAGTTCCGCATAGACCTGCGCCAGCCGGCTGTGCGTGGCCGCTCGGTCGTCCAGGTCGCAATCGTCGCGGTTGGCTGCTTCGGCCGCGCGGACTTCGTCCTGCGCCAGGTCGGCCTGCTTCAGCTGCAGCCGGCACCAGGCCAGGTCGGCGCGCAGCCAGTTGGCCATGTGGGCCGCACCCTGCGTCAGCGCCAGGTCGAGGTGCTGCTCGTACAGGCGCAGGGCATCGGCATGCCGGCCCTGCAGCGACAGCAGCTGCGCCCGCATGACCGGCGCCAGCGCATCGAGCGCGGCGGTGCCCACCAGCGCATCGAAGTTCTGCGACGACTCGGCACCCAGCAGGGCCTGGCGCGTCGCCTGGCTTTCGCCTGGCCCGCTCAGCACGTTCTGCCGCGCCTGGCTCGCGTTCAGCCACGCCATGTTGGCCATCAGCGCGGCCAGCATCGCCTCGTCGCCCTCGGCGCTGCCGTGCTGGCGCGCCGACGCATACCAGGGCTGGGCCAGGTCGTAGCGGCCGGCGAAGTGGTAGGCCTGCGCGATCACCAGGCCGATGCGCGATTGCGCCGCGTGGTGCTTCGCATCGGCCAGCCGCAGCGTCTCGGCGACGCGGCGCGTCATGGACGCGAAGTCGTGCCGCACGTAGTCCAGGTGGGCCAGCCAGGCGCAGCACAGCGCGTGCAGCGTCGTCTCGCGCGCCGCACCGCTCAGGGCGTAGGCGCGGTTGATCTTGTCGATGGCCTCGGCCGAGCCCAGCTTGCCGTAGTGCGCCACCAGCCCCTCGCCCAGGCTCACCCAGGCGCTCAGCGCCATGCTCGGCTGCGCGGCGTACTGCTGCTGCAGTCCGGTCAGGGTCTTGCGGGCTTCGTCGAAGCGGCCGAGCCGCGCCATCAGGCAGGCGCGTTCGGCACGCAGGCAGTCGGCCTTGACGGGATGGTTGGCGGCCTCGATGGCGGTGTCGAGGTGCTTCAGCAGGCGGGACTGCATGGCACTCAGCCGGTCAGGCGTTGCAGTGCTTCGCGGTACTTGGCGGCGGTCTTCTCGATCACGTCGGCCGGCAGCGCCGGCGCCGGTGCGCGCTTGCCCCAGGGCTGGCCGTCGACGCGCGCCTGTTCGAGCCAGTCGCGCACGAACTGCTTGTCGTAGCTCGGCGGGTTGCGGCCTTCGCGGAAGGCCGCGTCGTAGCCCTCGACCGGCCAGAAGCGCGACGAATCGGGCGTCAGCACCTCGTCCATCAGCGTCAGCGTGCCGTCGGCGTCGAGGCCGAACTCGAACTTGGTGTCGGCGATGATGATGCCCTTCTTCAGCGCGATCGCGGCGGCGCGCGTGTAGAGCTGGATCGCGGTGTCGCGCACGCGGGTCGCGAGCTCGGCGCCGATGATCTGCTGCATGCGCTCGAACGGGATGTTCTCGTCGTGGTCGCCCATCTCGGCCTTGGTGGCCGGCGTGAAGATCGGCGCGGGCAGCGGGCTGGCGTTCTTCAGCCCGGCGGGCAGCTTGACGCCGCAGACCGACTGGCTCTGCTGGTATTCCGACCAGCCGCTGCCGGCTAGGTAGCCGCGCACGACGGCCTCGACCGGCAGCGGCTTCAGCCGCTTGACCAGCATCGAGCGGCCGCGCACCTGGGGCCGCTCGGCCGGGGTGACGATGCTCTCGGGGTCGTCGCCGGTCAGGTGGTTGGGGACGATGCCTTCGAGGTGCGCGAACCAGAACAGCGCCATCTGCGTCAGCAGCTCGCCCTTGCCGGGGATCGGCTCGCCCATGATCACGTCGAAGGCGCTGAGGCGGTCGCTCGCGAGCATCAGGATGCGATCGGTTCCCACCGCGTAGTTGTCGCGCACCTTGCCGCGTGCGAGCAGGGGCAGGGAGGTGAGGGTGGAGTTCAGCACGGCATTCATGGGCTCTTTCGGCGCAAGGGCAGGACAGCGCCGAATTGTAGTGAGCCGCCAAAGAAGAAGCCCGGCCGGGCCGGGCTTCATCAATGTTGGGGAGACGGTGTCAGACCACCGTCTGCGCCAGCTCGCCGCGTGCGTAGCGCTGCGCCACCTGGTCGAGGCTCTGGGCCTTGATCTTGCCGGACTGGCCCTCGCAGCCGAACTCGAGGTAGCGCTGCCGGCAGATCGCCTTGGCCGCCTCGCGGGCCGGCTTCAGGTACTCGCGCGGGTCGAACTTCTCGGGGTTCTGCACGAAGAACTTGCGGATCGCCGCCGTCATCGCGAGGCGGATGTCGGTGTCGATGTTGATCTTGCGCACGCCGTACTTGATGGCTTCCTGGATCTCGCTGACCGGCACGCCGTAGGTTTCCTTCATGTTGCCGCCGAACTCGCGGATCGCCGCCAGCAGCTCCTGCGGCACGCTGGAGCTGCCGTGCATCACCAGGTGGGTGTTCGGGATGCGGGCGTGGATCTCCTTGATGCGGCCGATCGCCAGGATGTCGCCGGTGGGCTTGCGGGTGAACTTGTAGGCGCCGTGGCTGGTGCCGATGGCGATCGCCAGCGCGTCGAGCTGGGTGCGCTTGACGAAGTCGGCGGCCTGCTCCGGGTCGGTCAGCAGCTGCTCCATCGTCATCGTCGCGTCGGTGCCGTGGCCGTCTTCCTTGTCGCCCTTCATCGTCTCGAGCGAACCCAGGCAGCCCAACTCGCCCTCGACGGTGACGCCCACCTTGTGCGCGATGTCGACCACCTTGCGCGTGACGTCGACGTTGTAGTCGTAGCTGGCGATGGTCTTGCCGTCGGCCTGCAGCGAACCGTCCATCATCACCGAGCTGAAGCCCAGGTTGATGGCGCCCTGGCAGACGTCCGGGTTCTGGCCGTGGTCCTGGTGCATCACCAGCGGAACCTTCGGGTAACTCTCGAGCGCGGCGAGGATCAGGTGCTTGATGAAGGGCTCGCCGGCGTACTTGCGGGCGCCGGCGCTGGCCTGCAGGATGACCGGGGCGCCGACCTCGTCGGCCGCGCTCATCACGGCCTGCACCTGTTCGAGGTTGTTGACGTTGAAGGCCGGGATTCCGTAGCCGTTTTCGGCGGCATGGTCCAGCAGCTGGCGCATCGAAACGAGTGGCATGGCAGGTGTCCGTGGAAGTGAAGAAACCCTTCAGGCGGCATGAAACCGCGCTGTAACTCGTGGCATTGTACTGACGGCTCCCGCGGGAAAACCCCGCTGCCGTCACCCTC
Organism: Rhizobacter sp. P2_D12; assembly: GCF_056404395.1. Lineage (NCBI taxonomy): Bacteria > Pseudomonadati > Pseudomonadota > Betaproteobacteria > Burkholderiales > Sphaerotilaceae > Rhizobacter > Rhizobacter sp. P2_D12. The sequence continues at coordinate 6,418 of NZ_JBFUEB010000017.1, forward strand.
TCCCCGCGACCGCGGGGTCTCCAGCATGCGCCGGAATTGACGGGTGTTCCAGCCGTTTTTCCGGCTCAAGCCGCGGCGCCCGCGGCGGAAACTGGGGGCTATCCGACCGATCGCCCCGCTGGAGGGAACCCCGTCATGGCCCGACTCGACCTGAATGCACTCACCCTGTGGATCACCGCGGCCGCGCAGCAGCAGCCGCAGGACCTGGCCACGCAGGTGGAGCAGCGCGCCGGCGTGTCGCGCGCGACCGCCAACAAGGCCTTGCGCCGCCTGGCCGGGATGGGCTGGCTGGTGCGCGAAGGCAGCGCCGCGCGCCCGCTGTACCGCCCCGGCTCGCTGCGCCAGGTGGTGCAGCGCTACCCGCTGGCCGGCCTGGGCGAAGACCTGCCGTGGTCGCGCGACTTCGCCCCCTTCTTCGCGCTGCCCGAGACGGTGCGGCGCATGCTGCACCATGCCTTCACCGAGCTGCTGAACAACGCGATCGACCACAGCGCCGGCCAGAGCGTGACGGTCTCGATGCGCCAGACGCCCAGCCATGCGCAGCTGCTGGTGTCGGATGACGGCCGTGGGGTGTTCGACAAGATCAACGAGGCCTTCGCGCTGGACGAGCCGCACCTCGCGATGCTGGAGCTGAGCAAGGGCAAGCTGACGAGCGCGCCGGACCGGCACTGCGGCCGGGGCCTGTTCTTCACGTCCAAGCTGGCCGACGTGTTCGACCTGCATGCCAACGAATCGGCCTTCCAGCACCGCGGCTGGGAAGCCGGCCGCTGGCGCGAGGGCAAGCCGCTGAAGCGGCAGGGCACCTCGGTCTATGCGGCGTTCGCGCTCGACAGCACGCGCACGGTGGAATCGGTGCTGCAGGCGCACAGCGCCGATGGCGCCGGCTTCGACTTCGAGCGCACCGTGGTGCCGCTGCGCCTGCTGACGACGACGCAATCGGGGCTGGAGTCGCGGGCCCAGGCGCGGCGCGTCGGCGCGCGGCTGAACCAGTTCCGGCGCGCCGAGGTGGATTTCAGCGGCGTCTCGAGCATCGGGCACAGCTTTGCGGACGAGTTGTTCCGCGTGCTGGCTTCGGAGCACCGGACTCTGGATCTCGTACCGGTGAACATGTCGCCCGCGGTGGCGGCCATGGTCGCCAGCATCCAGCGTTACCCGATCCGCTCGGCTCGGTAACCCTGGCCGCGCATCGCGGCCAATATTTCCTCGATGTGGGCCACGCCGCGCGTGTGCACCACCACCTCGATCTCGGCGCGTTCCACCGACAGCGAGCTGAAGGCCCGCTGGTGCTGCACCTCGTCGATGTTGGCGCCCAGCTTGCCGAGCAGCGTCGCGACGTCGGCCAGCGCGCCGGGCACGTCGCGCACGTCCATGCGCAGCCGCGCCAGCCGGCCCGACTTGACCATGCCGCGCTGGATGATCTCGGCCAGCACCAGCGGCTCGATGTTGCCGCCCGACAGCACCAGCCCGACCTTGCGGCCGGCGAAGCGCGCGCGGTGCTTCATCAGCGCCGCGAGGCCGACCGCGCCGGCACCCTCGACCACCGTCTTCTCGATCTCCAGCAGCATCAGGATCGCCTGCTCGATGTCGTCCTCGCCGACCAGCAGCACGTCGTCCACGTGCTGCTTGATCAGCGGCACGGTCAGCACGCCCGGCACCTTGACGCCGATGCCGTCGGCGATGGTCGCCTGCGCGCTGTCGCGCTGCTGGTCGTGGACCGCGTTCCAGACGGCCGGGAAGCGCTCGGTCTGCACGCCGATCACCTGCATGCCGGGCTTCAGCGACTTGGCCGCGGTGGCGATGCCGCCGATCATGCCGCCGCCGCCGATCGCGACCACCAGCGTGTCCAGCGACGGCTGCTGCGCGAGCATCTCCAGCGCCAGCGTGCCCTGGCCGGCCGCGACGTCCAGGTCGTCATAGGGGTGTACCAGCGTCAGCCCGCGCTCCTGCGCCAGGCGCAGGCCATGGGCGCGCGCGTCGTCGAAGGTGTCGCCTTCGAGCACGACGGTGGCGCCGAAGCCGCGCGTGCGCTCCACCTTCACGGCCGGCGCGAAGCGCGGCATCACGATGGTGGCCGGGATGCCCAGGCGCTGCGCGTGGTAGGCGACGCCCTGCGCATGGTTGCCGGCCGAGACGGCCAGCACGCCGCGCGCACGCTCGGTGTCGCTCAGCTGGGCGATCTTGTTGAGGGCGCCGCGCTCCTTGAAGGAGGCGGTGAACTGCAGGTTCTCGAACTTCAGGAACACCTCGCAGCCGGCGATGGCCGAGAGGGTCCGCGAAGGCACGCAGGGGGTGTCGAGCACCTGGCCGTGCAGGCGCTCGGCGGCGGCACGGATGTCGGCAAGGGCGAGGGTCATCCCGCCATTGTGGCGTGGGTCAGCCGACGCGGCACACCTTGAGCATGTTGGTGCCGCCCGGGTAGCCCATCGGCTCGCCGCAGGTGATCGCGTAGGTGTCGCCCGGCTTCAGCACGCCCTTCTCGACCAGCAGCAGCTCGGCACGCTTGAGCGCCTCGTCGCGGTCGCTGAAGTTGGGCATCAGCAGCGGGCGCACGTTGCGGTACAGCATCATCTTGCGCTGGCTCATCACCTGCGAGGTCAGGCCGTAGATCGGCACGTGGATCTTCTGCCGGCTCATCCACAGCGCGGTCGAACCCGATTCGGTGAGCGCGAGGATCGCCTTGCAGCCCAGGTGGTAGGCGGTGAACAGCGCGCCCATCGCGATCGACTGGTCGATGCGGCCGAACTTCTTGTTCGTGAAGCCGGCGTCCAGCGAGATCTCCTCGGCGCGCTCGGCCTCGATGCAGATGGTGGACATCATCTCCACGGTCTCGACCGGGTACTTGCCGGCGGCCGTCTCGGCGCTCAGCATCACCGCGTCGGTGCCGTCGAGTACCGCGTTCGCGACGTCGCTCACCTCGGCGCGCGTGGGCACCGGGTTGACGATCATCGACTCCATCATCTGCGTCGCGGTGATGACCACGCGGTCCATCTCGCGCGCCATCTTGATCATGCGCTTCTGCAGCGCCGGCACCGCGGCGTTGCCGACCTCGACCGCCAGGTCGCCGCGCGCGACCATGATGCCGTCGCTCGCGCGCAGGATGCTCTCGAGCGCGGGGATGGCCTCGGTGCGCTCGATCTTCGCGATCAGCGCCGGCTTGTGGCGCCACGGCTCGCCGGCCACGTTGGCCAGCTGGCGCGCCATCTCCATGTCGGTCGCGTTCTTCGGGAAGCTCACCGCCAGGTACTCGCACTGGAAGCTCATCGCGGTCTTGATGTCCTCCATGTCCTTGGCGGTCAGCGCCGGCGCGGTCAGGCCGCCGCCGGCCTTGTTGATGCCCTTGTTGTTGGACAGCACGCCGCCGATCACCACGGTGGTGAGCACCTGCTCGCCGCGCACCGCGTCGACCGTCAGCTTCAGCAGGCCGTCGTTCAGCAGCAGCGTGTCGCCCGGCTTCACGTCGCGCGGCAGCTCCTTGTAGTCCAGGCTCACGCGCTCGTTGTTGCCGAGCTCGGTGCTGCTCGCGTCGAGCACGAACTTCTGGCCCGGCTCGAGCAGCGTCTTGCCGCCCTCGAACTTGCCGACGCGGATCTTCGGGCCCTGCAGGTCGGCCATGATGGCCACTTCCTTGCCGGTGGCGCGCGCCGTCTCGCGCACGCGGGCCGCCAGGTCGATGTGGTCCTGGGCCTTGCCGTGCGAGAAGTTCAGGCGCACCACGTCGACGCCGGCGCGGATGATCTGCGACAGCACCTCCGGCGAGCTGGACGCGGGGCCGAGGGTGGCGACGATCTTGGTGGCGCGGGGCATGGGGGTGGTCTCCGGTCTTCTCATTGTGGTTCAGCGCGCAGCAGCAGCCGCCGCCGGGCCGCCCCAGGGCGGCTGAGCCCCCTCGGGGGGCAGGAACGCAGTGACGTGGGGGCGATCATCCTGCACGGCGCTGCAGGATCTCGAAGGCCGGCAGGGTCTTGCCTTCGAGCACTTCCAGGAAGGCACCGCCGCCGGTCGAGATGTAGCCGACGTCCTTCTCGATGCCGTACTTCGCGATCGCGGCCAGCGTGTCGCCGCCGCCGGCGATGCTGAAGGCGTCCGACGCGGCGATGGCGCGCGCCAGGGTTTCGGTGCCGTGCGCGAACGCGTCGAACTCGAACACGCCCACCGGGCCGTTCCAGACGATGGTGCCGGCAGCCTTCAGTTGCGCGGCCAGCCTGGCGGAGGTTTTGGGGCCGATGTCGAGGATCAGGTCGTCGGCTTCGACGGCCGAGGCGGCCTTGACCGTGGCCGGCGCATCGGCGGCGAAGGCCTTGGCGGTGACCACGTCGGTCGGGATCGGCACCGCGGCGCCGCGCGCCTTCATCGCCTCGATCACCGCCTTGGCCTCGCCGACCAGGTCGGCCTCGGCCAGCGACTTGCCGATCGGCAACCCGGCGGCCAGCAGGAAGGTGTTGGCGATGCCGCCGCCGACGATCAGCTGGTCGACGTTCTTCGCGAGCGACTGCAGGATGGTCAGCTTGGTGCTGACCTTGCTGCCGGCGACGATGGCCACCAGCGGGCGCTTCGGGTTGGCCAGCGCCTTGGTGATGGCATCGATCTCGGCCGCCAGCAGCGGGCCGGCGCAGGCGATCTTCGCGAACTGCGCGATGCCGTAGGTGGAGGCCTCGGCGCGGTGCGCGGTGCCGAAGGCGTCGTGCACGAAGATGTCGCACAGCGCGGCCATCTTGCGCGACAGCGCCTCGCTGTTCTTCTTCTCGCCCTTGTTGACGCGGCAGTTTTCCAGCAGCACCAGCTGGCCGGGCGCGACCTGCACGCCATCGACCCAGTCGGCGATCACCGGCACCTCGCGGCCCAGCAGCTCGCCCAGGCGTCTTGCCACCGGCGCGAGCGAATCCTCGGGCTTGAACTCGCCCTCGGTCGGACGGCCCAGGTGCGAGGTGACCATCACGGCCGCCCCGGCCTTCAGCGCCATCTCGATGCAGGGCACCGAGGCGCGGATGCGGGTGTCTTCGGTGATGTGGCCGGCGTCGTCGAGCGGGACATTCAGGTCGGCGCGGATGAACACGCGCTGGCCCGCAGCTTTGCCTTGGGCTGCAAGGTCTTCAAAACGGAGAACGTTCATGGGCGGCCAAAGTTAGAGGGGGAATTCTAGGGATGCCGCGGTCGCAAAAGTTACGAAGCGGTTCCGAGTTCCATTGGACACCAGCTGGCGGTCCGTGGCCAGTTCCTACCAGCCCAGGGCTAGCTTCAGCGGCACCAGCACCGCCATGCCGACCACGATGGTGCCCAGGATGCCGCGGCGCCAGAAGAAGTAGAGCGTGGCCGCGAGCACCGCATACAGCCGGGCGTCCTGCCAGGTGTCGAGCAGGTGGCCCTGGGTCACCACGACCTCCGGCACGACGACCGCCGCCAGCGCCGCCAGCGGCGCGTAGCGCAGGCCGCGCTGCACCCAGTCGGGCAGGCGCAGCTCGCGCTCGGGGATCAGGAAGAAGCAGCGGGTCACGACGGTGATCACCGTCAGCCCGATGATCGTGACCAGGGATTCCATGTCGCTCATCCGGCCACCCCGTTGCGCGGCTTGCTGCGCATCAGCGAGGCCAGCACGCGCCGCCCGGTGTCACCGCCGCCGTCGATCATCAGCCCCACGCACACCGCGGCGGCGATCGCCACCACCATGTTCAGCCGGTACGGCAGCGCGAACGCCGCCACGGCGGCGGCGCCGGCGATGACCGCGGCAAAGCTGGTCGCCTTGTCGGACAGCAGCGAGTAGGCCAGGCCGAGCAGCGCCAGCACGCCGGCGAAGGCCAGGCCCCAGTGCGTCGGGACCACGTCGGCCAGCACGATGCCCAGCACCGACGGCACCTGCCAGGCCAGCCAGGTGGCCGAACTGCCGCCGAGGAAGTATTCGATCTGGCCCTCGTCGTCGCGCGCCTGCTTGAACTTCTTCATGAAGAGCACGTAGTTCAGGTCGGCGGTGAGGTAACCGAGCAGCATCCGCTGGCCGAGCGGGAAGCGCATGAAGAAGGGCCGCCAGTGGGCGCTGAAGATCACGAAGCGCAGGTTGACGCACAGCGCGGTGGCCCAGATCACCCACACCGGCGAGCCGGCACCCATCAGCGGGATGGCGGCCAGCTGCGCGCTGCCGGCGAACACCGTGAAGGTCATCAGCAGCGACAGCGGCACCGACRGGCCCGCCTTCACCATCGCGACGCCGGTGACCAGGCCCCAGGCCGCGATGCCCAGGCTGACGGCGGACATCTCCCGCGCGCCGGCGGCGAACTGCGGGTGGCGGACGAGGGCGCGCAGCGAGGTGCTCATCGGGCCATTGTCGCCGCATGCGGGTTTCCCCGCCCCGGCGGGGTTCAGCGGTGGACCACGTTGCCGCTGCCGACGACCTTGCGCTTGAGCTTCGCGTCGCAGGTGTAGGTGACGTCGCCGCTGCCGGCGATCGTCACGGGCGGGGTCGCTGGACCCCGACAGGTTCAGCTCGAACGTGCCGGCCTTCAGGCTGTCGGCGCGGACGTCGCCCGAGCCGGCCATCGACAGCGCGTTCAGCAGGATCAGGTCGACGGTGACGACCACCGGGTGGCGGGTCTGGTAGTTCGCGCCGCGGGCCGGGCGGATCTCCAGCGTGCGCGTGCCGCTGCGCTCGACGACCGTGGTCTCGATCAGCGGCAGCAGGTTGTCGTCGGCACGGACCTCGACGCCTTCCTTCGCGCCCTGGCGCAGCACCACGTCGATCGAGCCGCTGGCCGAGACGGCCTGGAAGCCGGTGATGCTGCGGACCTCGGTCTTCTCGGTGCCCGAGCCGGTGACGCGGTCACCGGCGAAGGCGAGCGAGCTCATGGCGAGTGAGCTTATGGCGAGCAGGCCGATGGCGACCAGGGGGAGGGGGCGGGTGTTCTTCATGACAGTCTCCGGACCAGTGATGGAGAGACTGTGCCGCGCGGCAGGGCGCGTGTCGCGCGCGATGCGACCGGTTGCCGCTGCGGCCGACGAAGCCGCGCGGAGGCGGGATCAGGTGTCGCTGTGCTTGGCCTTGGCCTTGGCGGGGCGCTTCTCGACCGGCGCGGCGGGCGCTTCGGTGGCCGCCTCGGCGTCGGCCGCGGGCTTGCCCTCGGCGCGCATCTCGGTCTTCGGTTCGGGCTTGGCTTCGCTGCGTGTGTCGGATGACTTGCCGCCGGCGGCCAGCTGCGGCGTCACCGGCTCGATCTTGTTCTCGCGCATGTAGTCGTTCATGTCGCGCCAGCCGGCGAACACCGAAGCCTTGTCGGCCTTCTTGTTCAGCGCGTAGCAATCCTCGATCGCGCGGTTGGCATGGCGGCAGGCGCTGCCGATCGCGCGGCCGTCGGCCTCGCGGGCGGCGGCCAGCTTCTCGGCCGACTCGACCCCGAGCATGTCGCAGCCGGTGAGCGCGGCGGCACTGAGCAGGACGGCGGTGAGCAGGTGGCGTTGCATGGCGATGGGCAGGGGCGGACGTGTCTGTCGCCAGAGTGTCCGCCGGTTCGCGCCCTGGCCAGGCGAGAAAAAGCCCCTCGAAGAGGGGCCAGTTCGGGGGATGGCCGCCGGCATGGTCAGGCCGGCCGCATGGCCATCAGGCGGGCGACGCGTTCCTCGGTCGACGGGTGCGTCGAGAACAGCCCGCGCAGCCCGCCGCCCGACAGCGGGTTCATGATCATCATCTGCGCCGTCTCCGGGTGGCGTTCGGCGGCTTCCATCGGCGTGCCCTGCGCGTAGCGGTGGATTTTCTGCAGCGCGCTGGCCAGCGCCTGCGGGTCGCCGGAGATCTCGGCGCCGCCGCGGTCGGCCTCGAACTCGCGGGCGCGGCTGATCGCCATCTGGATCAGGCTGGCCGCCAGCGGCGCAAGCAGCATCACCAGCAGGCCGACGATCGGGTTCTGCGGCCGGCCTTCGCTGTCGCGTCCGCCGAAGAACATCGCGAAGTTGGCCAGCATCGAGATCGCACCGGCCATCGTCGCGCTGACGGTGCTGATCAGGATGTCGCGGTGGCGCACGTGGGCCAGCTCGTGCGCCATCACGCCGCGCAGTTCGCGCTCGCTGAGCACGCGCAGGATGCCGGTGGTCGCGGCGACCGCGGCATGCTCGGGGTTGCGGCCGGTCGCGAACGCGTTCGGTGCGTCTTCATTGATCAGGTAGACGCGCGGCATCGGCAGCTGGGCCCGCTGCGCCAGCTCGCGCACCATGCGGTAGAACTGCGGCGCCGAGGCTTCGTCGACCTCCTGCGCGTTGTACATCTTCAGCACCATCTTGTCGGAGAACCAGTAGCTGAAGAAATTCATGCCGACGGCGACCAGCAGCGCCACCATCATCCCGGCGCGGCCGCCGATCATGGCGCCGATGGCCATGAACAAGGCGGTGATGGCGGCCATCAGGACGGCGGTCTTCAACAGGTTGAACATCGTGGTTTCCTTTCAGCGACGACAAGGCCTCAGATGGGGCCCGGGGCCGCGAGTTCAATCGGCATGCCCGAACACGCTGCCGGGCGGCACGGGCCGGGCCTGCAGCAGCTGGCCGGCCGGCAGGCGCTTGCCGCCCGGGCGCTGCAGCTCGGTCAGCAGCAGCGCGCCGTCGCCGCAGGCCACCAGCAGGCCCTCGGGGCCGGCCGCGAGCACGCTGCCCGGGCGGCCCTGCCCAGGCCGGACCTGGCCGCGCCACAGCTTCAACGTCTCGCCGGCCAACTGGCCGCTGGCGCCGGGGAACGGGTCGAAGGCCCGCAGGCGGCGCTCGATCTGCGCGGCGGGCAAGCGCCAGTCGACCGCCGCCTCGGCCCTGTCGATCTTGTGGGCGTAGGTCACGCCGTCGGCCGGCTGCGGGGTGCGGGCGAGGCCGCCGCAGGCGGCGAGCTCGAGCGCCTCGACGACCAGGCGGCCGCCCAGCGGCGCCAGCCGGTCGTGCAGGCTCGCGGTGGTGTCGGCGGGCGAGATCGCCAGCGGCTCGACCAGCAGCATGTCGCCGGTGTCCAGGCCGGCGTCCATCTGCATGATGGTGATGCCGGTCTGCGCGTCGCCGCTCTCGATCGCCCGGTGGATCGGGGCGGCGCCGCGCCAGCGCGGCAGCAGCGAGGCATGGATGTTCAGGCAGCCGCGCGGCGGCAGGTCGAGCACCCATTGCGGCAGGATCAGCCCGTAGGCGGCGACCACCATCACGTCCGGCCGCGCCGCCTCGAGCGCGGCCCGGGCCGCGGCGGCGTCTTGCGGGTACTTGCCGTCCAGCCGCAGGCTGCGTGGCTGCGCGACCGGGATGGCCTGCGCTTCGGCAAAGGCCTTCACCGGCGATGGCTGCAGCTTCAGCCCGCGGCCAGCCGGCCGGTCGGGCTGGGTCAGCACCAGCGGGATCGTGAAACCCGCCGCATGCAGCGAGGCCAGCGCGACCTGGGCGAATTCCGGCGTGCCGGCGAAGACGACTCGCATGCCCGCTCAGCGCTGCTCGTCGCGCGTCTTCTTCAGCATCTTGGTCTTGATGCGGTCGCGCTTCAGCGGGCTCAGGTACTCGACGAACACCTTGCCGACCAGGTGGTCCATCTCGTGCTGCACGCACACCGCGAGCAGTCCGTCGGCGTCGAATTCATGGATTTCGCCGTCGCGGTTCAGCGCCCGCACCGTCACGCGGGCGTGGCGCGGCACCTTGTCGTAGACCTGCGGCACCGACAGGCAGCCCTCGTCGCCGTTCACCATCTCGTCGCTGGTGGCGATCAGCTCCGGGTTGATCAGCACGTGAGGATCGTCGCGCCGATCCGACGTGTCGATCACGATCACGCGCTCGTGGACGTCGACCTGGGTGGCCGCGAGGCCGACGCCTTCGGCCTGGTACATGGTCTCCAGCATGTCATCGACCAGCTGTCGGATGCGTGCGTCCACTTGCGTGACGGGCTTGGCAACGGTGTGAAGGCGAGGGTCGGGATAGCGGAGGATCGAAAGCTTGGCCATGTGGGAAACGCGCAACGCCGGCTGGCGTGACAGGACTCACGCGAGGTGTGTCCGGAAGTCAATTTCGTTGCGATATCAAGGGTTTAGGGGCAGAATCTGTGAAACTGAATGAAGATTTTCGCCGAGTCGCAGGCGTCGTGCCGCGGCCCGGTTCAGTTAACCGCACAACGCAGCATTGTGCTGCCTGAGCGCCCGGAGACTTAACCGCATGACCCGAAGCCACCGTATCGCCCTGTCGTTCCCCCGGGCTGCCGCCATCACCGTCGCGCTGGGCGTCTGCTTCGGTTCCGCCACGGCGAACGCRCAAGCCGGCAACTACCCGATCACCCCCAAGCAGCGCAGCACCGCCCAGCAGGTGGCCGAGGCCGGCGTGCCGCTGTCCGAGCTGTCGCCGAACGCGCCCGATTCCTACACCGTCAAGACGGGCGACACGCTGTGGGCCATCTCCGGCCTGTTCCTGACCAGCCCGTGGCGCTGGCCCGAGCTGTGGGGCATGAACCTCGACCAGATCCGCAACCCGCACCTGATCTACCCGGGGCAGATCCTGTACCTGGACAAGGTCAACGGCCGCGCCCGCCTGCGCGTCGGCTCGGGCGAGAACGGCGTCGTCAAGCTGTCGCCGCGCGTGCGCGAAGGCGACCTGTCGCGCGACGGCATCCCGGCCATTGCGCTGAACCTGATCGAGCCTTTCCTCAACGAGGCGGTGATCTTCGACAGCAACGAACTGGCCAAGGCGCCGCGCGTCGTCGCGACGCCGGAAGGCCGCACCGTGCTGGCCCGCGGCGACAAGGCCTATGTGCGCGGCGACCTGGGTGGGGCGCGCAATTTCCGCCTGTTCCGCGAGCCGCAGCAGGCCTTGCGCGACCCGACCACCAACGAGGTGCTGGGCTACGAAGCCTTCTACCTCGGCACCGCCGAACTGGTCCGCAAGGGCGACGCAAGCGGCGCCGCGAAGGCGGACGACATCGTCCCCGACACCTTCATGCTGACCAACATCCGCCAGGAAGTTCGCGTCGGCGATCGCCTGTCGCCGGTGCCGCCGCGCGAATTCCAGAACTACGTGCCGCGTGCGCCGCAGTCGCCGATCTCCGGCCAGATCGTCTCGGTGTACGGCGAGGCGGTCGCCGCCGGCCAGAACCAGATCGTGTCGCTGAACAAGGGTGCCCGCGACGGCCTCGAGAAGGGCCACGTGCTGGCGCTGTGGAAAGACGGCCCGCGCATGCCCGACAAGACCGAAACCGGCTCGCCCGTCATCAAGCTGCCGGACGAGCGCCATGGCTACCTGTTCGTGTTCCGCGTCTTCGACCGCATGTCCTACGCGCTGATCCTGTCGGTGCAGGAGCCGGTGCGTCGCGGTGACCGTTTCACCCAGCCCTGAGCTGAACGCGCCCGAGGACTGGGCCGCGTGGCTGCGGCTGCTGGAAACGCCAGGCCTCGGCCGCGAGTCGGCGCGCAAGCTGCTGGCGGCTTTCGGTTCGCCCGACGCCGTGATCGCGGCGTCCACGGCCGCGCGCAAGGAGGTGGTCGGGCCCTCGACCGCTGCCGCGCTCGAGCTTGAATCGCCTGCGCTGGAGCGCCTGACCGAAGCCACCCGCTGCTGGCTGCACGAGGCGCCACCCGGCAGTCCGCGTCGCCTCGTGACTCTGGGCGATCCGCTCTACCCACCCGCATTGCTGGAGATGGCCGACCCGCCGCTGCTGCTGTATGCGCAGGGTCGCGCCGAACTGCTGCAGGCCACGGGCGTGGCCATCGTCGGCAGCCGCCAGGCCACGCCGCAAGGCCTGGAGAACGCGCGCTCGTTCGCCGCCGCGCTGAGCGAAGCCGGCCTCACGGTGGTCTCGGGCCTGGCGCAGGGCATCGACGGCGCCGCGCACGAAGGCGCGCTGCAGGGGCCGGGCAGCACGATCGCGGTGGTGGGCACGGGCCTCGACCAGGTCTATCCGAAGCGCCACGCGGCGCTCGCGCAGCGCCTGTCGCTGCAGGGGCTGATCCTCAGCGAGTACGCGCTCGGCACCCCGCCGCTGGCCGAGAACTTTCCGCAGCGCAACCGCATCATCGCCGGGCTGTCGCGAGGCACGCTGGTGGTCGAGGCGGCGCTCCAGTCGGGTTCGCTGATCAGCGCGCGCCTGGCCAGCGAAGCCGGCCGGGACGTGTTCGCCATCCCCGGCTCGATCCACTCGCCGCAATCGCGCGGCTGCCACTGGCTGATCAAGCAGGGGGCCAAGCTGGTCGAAAGTGCGCAGGACGTGCTGGACGAAATCCAGGTGCGCCCGCCGCCGGTCGCGGCCGAGGTGAGGGACAACCCCGGCGAAGCGTCCGGCGATGCCCTCCTCGAGGCGCTGGGCTTCGAGCCGGCCACGCTGGACGCGCTGGTTGCCCGCACCGGCTGGTCGCCACAGCAGCTGAACATCCGGCTGCTCGAACTGGAGCTGGGAGGGCGCGTGGCGCGTCTGCCGGGCCAGCTGTTTCAGAGGGTTTCAGCCGCCTGACGCGCCGGCATCCCCGGGGCTTTTTGCCGCATCCCGGCCCGGACCGTGGGGTATAGTGGGTCCATGTTCGACGTGCTTGTCTACCTGTACGAAAACTACTGGCGGCCGGACGCGTGTCCCGACCATGCCCAGTTGACGCGCAAGCTGTCGGCGATGGGCTTCGAGTCGGACGAGATCGAAGAAGCCCTGTCGTGGCTCGACGGTCTGGCGACGGCGGCGCAGTCCTATGCCGGCGAGCAAAGCCCGGACAGCCTGCGCGTGTATTCGCCGGCCGAGCAGGAGCATCTCGGCGAGGCGTCGATCAGCTTCGTCAGCTTCCTCGAATCCGCCGGCGTGCTGCCACCCCCGATGCGCGAGATGGTCATCGACCGCGCCACTGCGATCTCCGGCGGTCCGGTCGACCTCGAAGACCTGAAGATCATCGTGCTGATGGTGTTCTGGAGCCTGGGCGAGGAACCCGACGCGCTGATCCTCGACGAGCTGTTCGTCGACGAGGCCGACCGGCTGATCCACTGATCCGGGCCTATCCGACAAAAAGCCACCGCATGCGGTGGCTTTTTTGATGCCGGTTCAAGAAGCGCTCAGTTCAACAGGCGGCTCGGGTCGACGTCCAGCTTGGCCAGCGCGCTGCGCGTGGCCCGCACGGTGAGGGATTCGTCCTGCGCCGGCACCAGCAGGCCAGCCTGCAGGAAAGCGGCCAGCCGATGTTGCTGGAACAGGATGCCGCGGCCGTGCGGCGACACGAACAGCGCCAACTGCCGGCGCAGGCCCTGCCAGGCGAGCTGCACCGCCTCGTTGCGGTTGCGGTAATCCAGCATGTACCAGCCGCCGACCTGCAGCTCGCGCGCCCAGGTCAGCATTGCCGGCGTGGGCATCGAGCCGCCTTCGCCGACGACCTCGAGTTCGGCGCTCTCGTGCCCGGACAGGTCCAGCACCATCGCCTCGTCGATGTCGACGTCCTGCGATTCGGGCAGCAACTCTTCCAGCGTCTCGAGGCGCACCATCAGCTCTTCGAGCCGCTCGTGCGGGATCGCGGCGGTCTTCGCGGTGAAGGCGGCGGCCAGCGAGTTGTTCAGGCGCTGGATGTGCTCGTCCTGGCGTTCCGGCGACACGCCGGCGTGGTCCATGCCTTCGCGCAGCGTCTTCAGCAGCGGAGGCAGGCGGCGGATCACCTCGGCGCGTTCTTCGCGCGACACCTTGGCGCTGGCCGACCAGATCAGGTCGGCGGCGGCGCGCTTCATGGTCTTGGTCTCCGGCCCCTGGGCGCCGCTCTTGACGGCGGTCATCGCCATCACGTCGGCCCAGACCTGGAACAGGAAGTCGCGCACACCCTCCTGCACCGGCACCTCGTTGAGCATCTTGCGCAGCTCGATCGTGTACTGGATCGCCAGCGTCTCGCGCTGCTCGACCTGCTGCGCGAGCGACACGCCCTTGCGCGTCGCCTCGTTCTCGTTCTGGAAATAGTTCTCGAGGAACTTCTCGAACTCGGTCAGCACCGTCTGGAACACGCGGCGGCCGGTGTCGGGATAGGCCTCGACGACCTGCACGACGCGCTTGATCTCGCGCTCCAGCGCATCGCCGACCGCGCGGCTGGTGGAATCGAAGCCCATCACGCAGGCGCCCATGCGGTCGATCAGGCGGCGCGCAGGGTGGTCGACCGTCGCGAAGAAATCCGGCTCGCTGACCGCCACCCGCAGCACCGGCATCTGCAGCCGGGCGAACCAGACCCGCACGACGGCCGGGATGCGCTCTTCGGTGAGGATGCTCTGGAACAGCAGCGCGACGATCTCGATCGTCGCGCGCTCGACCGGGGTCGATGCGGCCTTCTTCAGCGCCTGCTTGCGCTGGTGCAGCTCTTCGAGCAGCGCCGGCGTGCTGACCTGGCCCCCCGGCGAGGTGCGCGCCGAATCCTGGCTGCTCGCGAGACGGCGCTGGATGCCCTGCTGGGCGTCGGAGATGGCGGCCTTCAACTCGGGCGAGGCCGAGGTCATCGGCGCGGTGCGGCTGAACTCGGGCAGCTGCCGCCCGATCAGGCGGTTCAGGCGGCCGAGCACCGCCTCGGCGTGGTCGGCGCCGCGGGCAAAGCCGCCGGCGCGCGTCATCATGCGGGTCTCTTCGCCCACGCCGGTGCGCCCGAAGCCGGTGCTCGCATTCGCGGCCGGCGCGGCGGCGGCAGCGGCGCCAGCGCCGCCCGCCGACCCCTGGGCATTGCGCGAGCGGCGGATGAACGGCCGCAGGTCGACGTCGGGCAGCACGCCCTTCTGCACCAGCCAACGGTTGGTCTCGTGGTAGGCCTCTTCGGCGAAGTGGGCGAACTCTTCGTGGATCACCGCCTGCAGCGTGCGCCACAGGTCGTGGCTGAGCGAAGCGCCGCGCCAGGCAGCGGTGACGATGCGCGCCAGCACGTGTGGGCGCAGCACGTCGTTGGTGTCGAGTTCGTCGCGCTGCTCGAGCACCGACATGCGCGAGCGCAGGTCGGTGAACTCCCAGGACGAGCGGTCCATCATCGCCAGCGCCAGCCGCGAGCTCAGGATCTCGACCTCGATCGTGTCGTCATCGACGAGCGACATGCTGGCCGCCCGCCCGGGCGGCGGCAGGTCGCCCGGCCGCGACGCGGAGACCATGCCGCTGCCCAGCGAGCTGCGCAGCGAGGAGGTCATGCCGGCGACCCACAGCGGCGCGGCGCGGCGCAGGTCGACGGCGGCATCGCGGCGCTTGTACTGCACGCTGTGCTCTGCCGTCTGTGCCGCCAGGTTGCGGGCACCTTCCTCGACGGCCTGGACGATGCCGGGCACGCCATAGAGCAATCGCTCCACGTAGGAGCGGCGCGCCTGGGCGGCCAGGGCCAACGAATCGGCGGCGGTCGCCATGAAGGTGTCGGATAGCGCTCGAGTGGGGGGAAGTCCTTACTCTACACCACCGCCCCGGCGTTGGGGTCGTCCGGATCGGTCTCTTTCGAGCCCGGGCCGGCCTTCATCAGGTCTTCGCGCTTGACGCCCAGCCACATCGCGATGGCTGCGGCGACGAACACCGACGAATAGATGCCGAACAGGATGCCGATGGTCAGCGCGATCGCGAAGTAGTGCAGCGTCTGGCCGCCGAACAGCAGCATCGACAGCACCATCATCTGCGTGCAGCCGTGGGTGATGATGGTGCGGCTCATCGTGCTGGTGATCGCGTGGTCGATGACCTCGGGCGTGGTCATCTTGCGGTATTTGCGGAAGGCCTCGCGGATCCGGTCGAAGATGACGACCGATTCGTTGACCGAATAGCCCAGCACCGCCAGCACCGCGGCCAGCACCGACAGGCTGAACTCCCACTGGAAGAACGCGAAGAAGCCCAGGATGATGATGACGTCGTGCAGGTTGGCGACGATGGCCGCCACCGAGAACTTCCACTCGAAGCGGAAGGCCAGGTACAGCATGATCCCGGCGATCACGAAGGCGAGCGCCTTGGCGCCGTCCTCGGCCAGCTCGCGCCCGACCTGCGGGCCGACGAATTCGTTGCGGCGCAGCGTCAGCGGCTCGGCGGTGCCCGCCGTGCAGACCAGCCGGGACACGGCCTCGCCCTTGTCGCTGACGAACTGCTGGGTCGACACCGCACCGTTCTCGGCCTTGCACAGCGCGCCGAAGACGCGGTTCAGCACCTCGTCCTGCTTGATGTCGCCGCGCACCGGCAGGCGGATCAGCACGTCGCGCACCGAGCCGAAGTTCTGCACCTGGGCTTCGCCGAGCTGCAGCCCGTCGACGATGCCGCGCACGCGGTTGATGTCGGCGGCCTGCGAGTACGAGGTCTCGATCAGCGTGCCGCCGGTGAACTCGACCGACAAGTGCAGGCCGCGCGTGACGAGGAAGAACACCGCTGCCAGGAAGGTCAGCAGCGAGACGACGTTGAACACCAGCGCGTGCCGCATGAACGGGATGTCGCGCTTGATCCGGAAGAATTCCATGGGGATGCCTGCTTGTTCGGGTGGGCGAGGGGATCAGCCCTGGGTGGGCAGGTCGGCCGGGGGGGCGCCTTGCGGCCTCCACACCTGGCCGATGGACACGCCCTTCAACTTCTTCTGGCGGCCATACCAGAGGTTCACCAGCCCGCGCGAGAACATCACGGCCGAGAACATCGAGGTCAGGATGCCCAGGCAGTGCACCACCGCGAAGCCCTTGATCGGGCCGGAGCCGAACGCGAACAGCGCGATGCCGGCGATCAGCGTGGTGACGTTCGAGTCCAGGATGGTCGCGAAGGCCCGCTCGTAGCCGGCGTGGATCGCCGCCTGCGGCGGTGCGCCGGCGCGCAGCTCCTCGCGCACGCGTTCGTTGATCAGCACGTTGGCGTCGATCGCCATGCCCAGCGTCAGCGCGATGGCGGCCACGCCCGGCAGCGTGAGCGTCGCCTGCAGCATCGACAGCACCGCCACCAGCAGCAGCAGGTTGAAGGCCAGCGCCAGCGTCGAGAACGCGCCGAACAGCAGGTAGTAGCAGCACATGAACAGCGCGATGGCGGTGAAGCCGTAGATCACGCTGTTGAAGCCCTTGGTGATGTTGTCGGCGCCCAGGCTCGGGCCGATGGTGCTTTCCTCGATGATGTCCATCGGCGCGGCCAGCGAACCGGCGCGCAGCAGCAGCGCGGTGTCGTTGGCTTCCGAGACCGTCATCGAGCCGGAGATCTGGAACCGGTTGCCCAGCTCGCCCTGGATCACCGGCGCCGTCACGACCTCGCCCTTGCCCTTCTCGAACAGCAGGATGGCCATGCGCTTGCCGATGTTCTCGCGCGAGGTGTCGCGCATGATGCGCGCGCCCTTGGCGTCCACCGTCAGGTCGACCTTGGGCTGCTGGGTCTGGCTGTCGAAGCCCGGCTGCGCATCGGTCAGGCTGTCGCCGGTCAGCACCACCTGGCGCTTGACGATGACGGCGCGCCCGCTGCGTTCGATGAAGCGCTCGGTGCCGAACGGCACCGGGCCGCTGCCGGCCTCGGCCGAGCGTGCCTCGGCGCTGTCGTCGACCATGCGCAGCTCGAGCGTGGCGGTGCGACCGAGGATGCTCTTGGCCTGCGCCGTGTCCTGCACGCCCGGCAGCTCGACCACGACGCGGTCGATGCCCTGCTGCTGGATCACCGGCTCGGCCACGCCCAGCTCGTTGACGCGGTTGTGCAGCGTCGTGATGTTCTGCTTGATCGCGGCGTCCTGCACGCGGCGGGCCGCTTCGGGCTTCAGCGCGCCGGACAGGCGGATCTCGGTGCCGTCGGGGAATTCGGTCCAGACCAGGTCGGGCAACTGCTCGCCCAACAGGCTGCGCGCGGCCGTCAGCGTCTCGCGGTCGCGAAAGCGCACGTCGACGGTGTTGCCGTCGCGGCTGATGCCGGCATGGCGCAGGTTCTTGTCGCGCAGCAGCGTGCGGATGTCACCGGTCAGCGATTCGGCCTTCTTGGTCAGCGCCGACTTCATGTCGACCTGCATCAGGAAGTGCACGCCGCCGCGCAGGTCCAGGCCCAGGTACATCGGCAGCGCATGGACGGCCGTCAACCAGCGCGGCGAGCGCGACAGCAGGTTCAGCGCCACCACGTAGCTCGGGTTGGCGGCATCGGGGTTCAGTGCTCGGCTCAGCGCGTCCTTGGCCTTGCCCTGGGTGTCCAGGTCGGCGAAGCGCACGCGCAACGAGTTGCCGTCGAACTGCACCACCTCCGGCTTGATGCCGGCGTCGCCGAGGATCTGCGTCGCGCGCTGCGCGATCGAGCCATCGAGCTTCAGCGTCGGCCGACCGCTGCTCACCTGAACCGCCGGCGCCTCGCCGAAGAAGTTGGGCAGCGTGTACAGCAGGCCGACGACCAGGGCGATCGCGAGGATCGTGTATTTCCACCACGGATAGCGGTTCATGGCGAGTTCTTGATTACTTGACCGTGCCCTTGGGCAGCACCTGGACCACGGCGCCGCGCTGCACCTGCACCTCGACGCCATCGGCGATCTCGACGTGGATGTAGCTCTCGCCCAGCTTGGAGACCTTGCCGAGCAGTCCGCCGGCGACCACGACCTCGTCGCCCTTGGCGATCGCCTCGATCATGGCCTTGTGCTCCTTGGCCCGCTTCATCTGCGGGCGGATCATCACGAAGTACATCACCACGAACAGCAGCACGAACGGCAGCATGCCGGCGATGCCGCCGCCGAACGGCGTCTGGGCGCCCGCGGCGGGTGCGGCCTGGGCAAAGGCTTCGGAAATGAACACGGCGGAATCCTTAGGGAGAGGTGGAGACGGAATGAAAAGCCCGCGATTGTAGGTTGTGGCGTTCACGCCGAGTCCGGGCACGCCGCCCGGATTCTTTTTTGCGGCCGGGTTGACATGGCTTTCGCAAATCCCCCATAATCCGCAGCTTCGCCGAAACACCGGTTGCCCAGAACAGGGCAGCAGAGGAAGCGGCTTCGCCCACACCACGGGCCCAAGACTGGCTGCACGCAAGTGCGGTCCAAGTTGGGGACAGAACATGATTCAAATGCAATCGCGGCTTGACGTCGCGGACAACACTGGCGCGAAATCCGTCATGTGCATCAAGGTGCTCGGCGGCTCCAAGCGCCGCTATGCCGGCATCGGTGACGTGATCAAGGTCAGCATCAAGGAAGCTGCGCCGCGCGGTCGCGTGAAGAAGGGCGAGGTTTACAGCGCCGTCGTCGTTCGCACCGCCAAGGGCGTTCGCCGCCAGGATGGCTCGCTGGTCAAGTTCGACGGCAATGCCGCCGTCCTGCTGAACGCCAAGCTCGAGCCGATCGGCACCCGCATCTTCGGCCCGGTGACGCGCGAACTGCGCACCGAGCGCTTCATGAAGATCGTTTCGCTCGCACCTGAAGTGCTCTGAGCTGAGACAAGTCAAAGGACGAGCCATGAACAAGATTCGTACGGGCGACGAGGTCATCGTGTTGACCGGTCGCGACAAGGGCAAGCGCGGCAAGGTCGTCGCGCGCATCGATGCTGACCACGTGACGGTCGACGGCGTGAACGTCGTCAAGAAGCATGTCAAGCCGAACCCGATGAAGGGCGCCACCGGCGGCATCGTCGACAAGGTCATGCCGATCCATCAGTCGAACGTCGCCATCTTCAATGCGGCGACCGGCAAGGGCGATCGCGTGGGCATCAAGCTGTTGTCCGACGGCAAGAAGGTTCGCGTGTTCAAGTCCAGCGGCCAAGAAATCAAGGCATAAGAGGTCAGCCATGGCACGTTTGCAACAGTTTTATCGCGAGAAGGTCGTCCCCGACCTGGTCAAGAAGTTCGGCTACACCTCGACGATGCAGGTTCCCCGCATCACGAAGATCACGCTCAACATGGGCGTGAGCGAAGCCGTCTCCGACAAGAAGGTCATGGAACACGCCGTCGGCGACCTGACCAAGATCGCCGGCCAGAAGCCCGTGGTCACCAAGTCGAAGAAGGCCATCGCCGGCTTCAAGATCCGTGACGGCGTGCCCATCGGCTGCATGGTCACGCTGCGCGGCGTCCAGATGTATGAGTTCCTGGACCGCTTCGTGACGATCGCGCTGCCCCGTGTCCGCGACTTCCGCGGCATCTCGGGTCGTTCGTTCGACGGCCGTGGCAACTACAACATCGGCGTCAAGGAACAGATCATCTTCCCCGAGATCGAGTACGACAAGGTCGATGCGCTGCGTGGTCTGAACATCAGCATCACGACGACTGCCAAGAGCGACGACGAAGCCAAGGCGCTTCTCGCTTCGTTCAAATTCCCGTTCAAGAACTGAGGTGGCCCGTGGCTAAGACATCCCTCATCCAGCGCGAACTGAAGCGCGAGCAACTGGTTGCCAAGTTCGCGAAGAAGTATGCCGAGCTGAAGGCCACGGCGAACGACGCGAAGAAGTCCGACGAAGAGCGCTACGCCGCGCGCCTGGAGCTGCAGAAGCTGCCGCGCAACGCGTACCCGACCCGTCAGCGCAACCGCTGCGAACTGACCGGCCGCCCGCGCGGCACCTTCCGCAAGTTCGGCCTGGGCCGCAACAAGATCCGCGAACTCGCGTTCAAGGGCGACATCCCCGGTGTCGTCAAGGCCAGCTGGTAATCGGCAGGACGATCAGGAGATATTCGAATGAGCATGAGTGATCCTATCGCCGATATGCTGACGCGTATCCGCAACGCACAGATGGTCCAGAAGACCTCCGTGACGATGCCGGCGTCGAAGCTGAAAGTGGCGATCGCGCAAGTCCTGAAGGACGAGGGCTACATCGAGACGTTCAACGTGGTGGGCGAACAGGCCAAGCCGCAGCTGGAAGTCGCGCTGAAGTACTACGCCGGCCGCCCCGTGATCGAGCACATCGAGCGCGTGAGCCGTCCCGGCCTGCGCATCTACAAGGGCCGCCACGACATCCCGAACGTCATGAACGGGCTCGGTGTTGCCATCGTGACCACGCCGAAGGGCGTCATGACGGACCGCAAGGCTCGCCAGGCCGGCATCGGCGGCGAAGTGCTCTGCTACGTCGCCTAAGGAACGGAGAAGCGAATGTCCCGCGTAGGAAAAATGCCGATCGCGCTCCCGCAAGGCGTGGATGTGTCGATCACCGCTGACAAGATCAGCGTCAAGGGTTCGCTCGGCACGCTGGTGCGTCCGGTGAACGCCCTGGTGGCCGTGAAGAACGAAGGCGGCAAGCTGCAGTTCGCGCCGGCCAACGACAGCGTCGAAGCCGATGCGATGTCGGGCACGATGCGTGCGCTGGTGGCCAACATGGTCAACGGCGTGAGCAAGGGTTTCGAGAAGAAGCTGACCCTGGTCGGCGTGGGCTTCCGTGCCCAGGCCGCCGGCACCAAGCTGAACCTGCAGATCGGGTTCTCGCACCCGGTGAGCAAGGACATGCCGGCCGGCATCAAGGTCGAGTGCCCGACGCAGACCGAAATCATCATCAAGGGTTCCGACCGCCAGGTCGTCGGCCAGATCGCCGCTGAAGTCCGCGCGATCCGTCCGCCCGAGCCCTACAAGGGCAAGGGCATTCGTTATGCCGACGAAAAGGTCTCCCTCAAAGAGACCAAGAAGAAGTAAGGAGCGAACGACATGTTGAACAAGAAAGATCAGCGCATCCGTCGCTCCCGCCAGACCCGTGCCCGCATTGCGACGCAACGCGTGGCCCGCCTGACGGTCTTCCGCACCAACCTGCACATCTACGCCAGCGTCATTTCCGACGACGGCCAGAAGGTGCTGGCCACCGCCTCCACCGTCGAAGCCGACGTCCGCAAGGAACTGGGCGCGGCCGGCAAGGGCGGCAACGTGGCAGCCGCGACGGTCATCGGCAAGCGCATCGCCGAGAAGGCGAAGGCCGCCGGCGTCGAGAAGGTGGCATTCGATCGCGCCGGGTTTGCATACCACGGCCGCATCAAGGCACTGGCTGACGCGGCTCGCGAAGCCGGTCTGCAGTTCTGACGAGGAATTCGACAATGGCAAAGTTTCAACCCCGCGCCCAGACCGAAGGCAATGACGACGGCCTGAAGGAAAAGATGATCGCGGTCAACCGCGTCACCAAGGTGGTCAAGGGCGGCCGCACGCTGAGCTTCGCGGCACTGACCGTGGTCGGCGACGGCGACGGCCGCATCGGCATGGGCAAGGGCAAGGCGAAGGAAGTTCCGGTCGCCGTGCAGAAGGCGATGGAATCGGCCCGCCGCAACATGGTCAAGGTCTCGCTGAAGAACGGCTCGATCCACCACAAGGTGATCGGCGAGCACGGTGCTTCGCGCGTCCTGATGGCGCCGGCCAAGCCGGGTGACGGCATCATCGCCGGCGGACCGATGCGCGCCGTGTTCGAGGTGATGGGCGTGACCGACATCGTCTGCAAGAGCCTCGGTTCGACCAACCCATACAACCTCGTCCGCGCCACGCTGAATGCCCTGAAGCATGTCAGCACGCCGGCCGAGATCGCCGCCAAGCGCGGCCTGACGGTCGAGCAGATCCTCGGCTGACCGGCACGCGGAGAAACATCATGGCTGACAAGAAAACCGTCAAGATCAAGCTGGTCCGCAGCATCGCCGGCACGCGCGAATCGCACCGCGCGACCGTGCGCGGCCTGGGCCTGCGCAAGCTGAACAGCGAATCGACGCTGGAAGACACGCCCGCAGTGCGCGGCATGATCACCAAGGTCCAGTACCTGGTGAAGGTCCTCTGAGCCTGGGAACGAACATGGAACTCAATACCCTCAAGCCCGCGTCGGGCGCGAAGCATGCCAAGCGCCGTGTCGGCCGCGGCATCGGTTCGGGCCTGGGCAAGACGGCAGGCCGTGGCCACAAGGGCCAGAAGTCGCGTGCCGGTGGCTACCACAAGGTCGGCTTCGAAGGCGGCCAGATGCCGCTGCAACGTCGCCTGCCGAAGCGCGGCTTCAAGTCGGCGCTGCTGAAGTACAACGCCGAGGTCACGCTGTCCGACCTCGAAGTGCTGGCCGCCGATGAAGTCGACGTGCTGACGCTGAAGCAAGCCGGCCTGGTCGGCCAGCTGGCCAAGGTGGTCAAGGTCATCAACACCGGTGCGCTGACCAAGAAGGTCGCGCTCAAGGGCATCGGCGCCACCGCCGGCGCCAAGGCCGCGATCGAAGCCGCTGGCGGCTCGGTGGCGTAAGCCGAGCTTCCAAGCCTTTTCATCCACACCTACGGGACGCGCTTCAGTGGCAACCAACGCGAAT
This sequence comes from Rhizobacter sp. P2_D12, assembly GCF_056404395.1. Classification (NCBI taxonomy): domain Bacteria; kingdom Pseudomonadati; phylum Pseudomonadota; class Betaproteobacteria; order Burkholderiales; family Sphaerotilaceae; genus Rhizobacter; species Rhizobacter sp. P2_D12. Next base: position 29,485 of record NZ_JBFUEB010000017.1, read on the forward strand.
CAGCTGGCCAAGAGCGGCAAGTTCGGTGACCTTCGTCGCCGGCTTGTCTTCCTGGTGTTGGCGCTCGTCGTGTACCGCATCGGCGCGCACATCCCGGTGCCGGGCATCAACCCCGACCAGCTGCAGGCCTTGTTCAAGGGCCAGCAGGGCGGGATCCTGAGCCTGTTCAACATGTTCTCGGGCGGCGCGCTGTCGCGCTTCACCGTCTTTGCGCTGGGCATCATGCCCTACATCTCGGCGTCGATCATCATGCAGCTGATGACCTACGTGGTGCCGAGCCTGGAGGCGCTGAAGAAGGAAGGCGAATCGGGCCGCCGCAAGATCACGCAGTACACGCGCTACGGCACGCTGGGCCTCGCGGTGTTCCAGTCGCTGAGCATCGCGCTCGCGCTGGAGGGCTCGCCCGGCCTGGTGGTCTCGCCCGGTTTCGGCTTCCGCATGACGGCGGTCGTCAGCTTGGTGGCCGGCACGATGTTCCTGATGTGGCTGGGTGAGCAGGTCACCGAACGCGGCCTCGGCAACGGCATCTCGATCCTGATCTTCGGTGGCATCGCCGCCGGCCTGCCGAGCGCCATCGGCGGCCTGCTCGAGCTGGTGCGCAGCGGCGCGATGAGCGTGCCGGCGATGCTGTTCATCCTGGTGGTGATCGCTGCGGTGACCTTCGCCGTCGTGTTCGTCGAACGCGGCCAGCGCAAGATACTGGTCAACTACGCGAAGCGCCAGGTCGGCAACAAGGTCTACGGCGGCCAGTCGTCGCACCTGCCGCTGAAGCTGAACATGTCGGGCGTGATCCCGCCGATCTTCGCGTCGTCGATCATCCTGCTGCCGGCCACCGTGGTGAGCTGGTTCGCCACCGGCGAGAGCCTGCGCTGGCTGAAGGACTTGGCCAGCCTGCTGTCGCCGGGCCAGCCGATCTACGTGATGCTGTATGCCGCGGCCATCGTCTTCTTCTGCTTCTTCTACACGGCGCTGGTGTTCAACAGCCGCGAGACCGCAGACAACCTGAAGAAGAGCGGCGCGTTCATCCCGGGCATCCGCCCGGGCGACCAGACGGCCAAGCACATCGACCGCATCCTGTCGCGCCTGACGCTGGCCGGTGCGATCTACATCACGTTGGTCTGCCTGCTGCCCGAATTCCTGGTGCTGAAGTACAACGTGCCGTTCTATTTTGGTGGAACCTCGCTGCTGATCATCGTGGTGGTCACGATGGACTTCTGGGCGCAGGTGCAGTCGTATGTGATGAGTCAGCAGTACGAGTCGCTGCTGAAGAAGGCGAATTTCAAGGCGAGCTGAGGCCGGCAACGGCCGCAGACAAGCAACACGAAACCGACAGGCATGGCGAAAGACGACGTCATTCAGATGCAAGGCGAGATTCTGGAGAATCTGCCGAATGCCACGTTTCGTGTGAAGTTGGAGAACGGGCACATCGTGCTGGGGCACATCTCCGGAAAGATGCGGATGCACTACATCCGGATCCTTCCCGGCGACAAGGTCACGGTCGAGTTGACGCCCTACGATTTGACGCGGGCCCGCATCGTGTTCCGGGCCAAGTAAGTGTCGGGACACGACGAGTTTGAATCAGGTAAGCGCTCTGAAAGGGCCTAGGAGAAGAGTATGAAAGTTGCAGCATCGGTCAAGGTGATGTGCCGGAATTGCAAGATCATCCGTCGCAAGGGCGTTGTGCGCGTGATCTGCACGGATCCGCGCCACAAGCAGCGCCAAGGCTGAATCTGGCCTTTGACGACAAGCGAATAGAGGACGCACATGGCACGTATTGCTGGTATCAACATTCCGCCCCAGAAACACGCGGAGATCGGCCTGACGGCGATCTACGGCATCGGTCGCAGCACCGCGCAGAAGATCTGCACGAACTGCAACGTTCCGTTCGATCGCAAGATCAAGGACCTGACCGACACCGACCTGGAGAAGATCCGGGAAGAGATCGGCCGCATGACGATCGAAGGCGACCTGCGCCGCGAGATGTCCATCAACATCAAGCGCCTGATGGACCTGGGCTGCTACCGTGGCTTCCGCCACCGCCGTGGCCTGCCGGTCCGCGGCCAGCGCACGAAGACGAACGCTCGCACCCGCAAGGGCCCGCGCAAGTCCGGCGCCCTGGTCAAGAAGTGATTTGAGAGAAGGTCGATATGGCTAAAGCACCGAATACCGCTGCCCAGCGCGTGCGCAAGAAGGTCCGCAAGAATGTTGCGGACGGCATTGCCCACGTTCACGCATCGTTCAACAACACGATCATCACGATCACCGATCGTCAGGGCGGCGCGCTGTCCTGGGCGTCGAGTGGCGGCCAGGGCTTCAAGGGCTCGCGCAAGTCGACCCCCTTCGCAGCCCAGGTGGCGGCCGAGGTCGCCGGTCGTGCTGCGCAAGAGCAGGGCATCAAGAACCTGGACGTCAAGATCAAGGGCCCGGGCCCGGGTCGCGAGTCGTCGGTGCGTGCACTGGCCTCGCTGGGCATCCGGATCAACTCGATCTCCGACGTGACGCCGGTGCCGCACAACGGGTGCCGTCCGCAGAAGCGTCGTCGCATCTGATCACTGCTGTTTTTTTCGTCGCCGGCGGGTGCCATGCACCGCGCCGGCGGTTTCGTTAGGCGCAGAGCCTGAAGCCCACCGTCCGAGCGCTCAGAACAACACTCGCCGGACTCGCATGAGCCCCCAGGGCCCATGTCAGATTGACCAAAGGAAGCAACGTGGCACGTTATCTTGGACCCAAGGGCAAGCTTGCCCGCCGTGAAGGCACCGACCTGTTCCTGAAGAGCGCGCGTCGCGCCATCGGTGACAAGGTCAAGTTCGACAGCAAACCCGGCCAGCACGGCCGCACCTCCGGCTCGCGCACCTCCGACTTCGGCCTGCAGCTGCGCGAGAAGCAGAAGGTCAAGCGCATGTACGGCATCCTGGAGCGCCAGTTCCGCCGCTACTTCGCCGAGGCCGAGCGCCGCAAGGGCAACACCGGTGCCAACCTGCTGCTGCTGCTCGAATCGCGCCTGGACAACGTGGTCTACCGCATGGGCTTCGGCTCGACCCGCGCCGAAGGCCGCCAGCTGGTGTCGCACAAGGCCATCACCGTGAACGGTGAAGTCGTCAACATCGCGTCGTACCTGGTCAAGGCCGGCGACGTGGTCGCGGTGCGCGAGAAGTCGAAGAAGCAGCTGCGCATCACCGATGCCGTCAAGCTGGCCGAATCGCAGGGCATGCCGAACTGGGTCCAGGTGGACGCCAGCAAGCTCGAAGGCATCTTCAAGAAGGCGCCGGACCGCGACGAATTCGGTGCCGACATCAAGGAAGCGCTGATTGTCGAGTTGTACTCGCGCTGATCCGGTGTGGTGCTGCGCCGGCGCGGCCCGCAAGGGTTGCTGCGCCGGCGGGTGCGTGTTTCCTCGTGCGGCTGCGGCACCCGCTGCGGCCGTTGGTCCCTCAGCCTTATCGGTGTAACGAACCGAGGGTATTGAAAGAAAGACCTCATGCAAACAAATCTGCTCAAACCCAAAGCCATCAATGTGGAGCCGCTGGGCGGCAACCGCGCCAAGGTCACGCTCGAACCGTTCGAGCGCGGCTATGGCCACACGCTGGGCAATGCGCTGCGTCGCGTGCTGCTGTCGTCGATGGTGGGGTATGCGCCGACCGAAGTGACGATCGCCGGCGTGCTCCACGAGTACTCGACCGTCGACGGCGTGCAGGAAGACGTGGTTCACATCATGCTGAACCTCAAGGGCGTCGTGTTCCGCCTGCACAACCGCGACGAAGTGACGCTGGTGCTGCGCAAGGAAGGTGAAGGCCCCGTCACCGCCGGCGACATCCAGACGCCGCACGACGTGGAGATCATCAACCCGGATCACGTCATCGCCCACCTGTCGCAAGGCGGCAAGCTGGACATGCAGATCAAGGTCGAGAAGGGCCGCGGCTACGTGCCGGGCACGCTGCGCCGCTATGGCGACGAGCCGACCAAGTCGATCGGCCGCATCGTGCTGGATGCTTCGTTCTCGCCGGTGGCGCGCGTCAGCTACACCGTCGAAAGCGCTCGCGTCGAGCAGCGCACCGACCTGGACAAGCTGGTGATGGAGATCGTGACCAACGGCGCCATCACGCCGGAAGAAGCGATCCGCGCATCGGCCAAGATCCTGGTCGAGCAGCTGGCCGTGTTCGCGCAGCTGGAAGGCAGCGAGATCGCCGCGTTCGACCAGCCGGCCCAGCGCAGCACGCAGTTCGATCCGATCCTGCTGCGCCCGGTCGACGAGCTCGAGCTGACGGTGCGTTCGGCCAACTGCCTGAAGGCCGAGAACATCTATTACATCGGCGACCTGATCCAGCGCACCGAGACCGAGCTGCTGAAGACGCCGAACCTGGGTCGCAAGTCGCTCAACGAAATCAAGGAAGTGCTGGCCTCGCGTGGTCTCACGCTGGGCGCACGCCTCGAGAACTGGCCCCCGCAAGGCCTCGACAAGCGGTAACGCGCTTGATCGTGCAACCCCTCAGTACCTCGTACGGCTGGGGGCTCATAAGTTAGTCAAGAAAGGAAAGCACCATGCGCCACCGTAACGGACTTCGCAAACTCAACCGCACATCGGAGCACCGCGCCGCGATGCTGCGCAACATGTGCAACTCGCTGCTGACGCACGAGGCGATCAAGACCACGGTCCCCAAGGCCAAGGAACTGCGCCGCGTCGTCGAGCCGCTGATCACGCTGGCCAAGGAGCCGACGCTGGCCAACCGCCGCCTCGCCTTCGACCGCACGCGCGACCGCGACGTCGTCACCAAGCTCTTCAACGAACTCGGCCCGCGCTACAAGGCGCGCCCGGGCGGCTACACCCGCATCCTGAAGATGGGCTACCGTGTCGGCGACAACGCGCCGATGGCTTTCGTCGAGCTGGTGGATCGCCCGGAAGTGGCCGAAGAGGCAGCGACCGACAACGCCTGAGTCACCACTCTGCGTTGAACCGAAGGGGGTCGGCCATGTGCCGGCCCTTTTTTCTTGGCGATGGCACACTGGGGCCCCATGCCCGAGCCGATCTTCCGCATTGCCCACCTGCACAAGAAGTTCGGCGACAACACCGTCGTCAACGACCTGTCGCTCGAGATCCAGCCCGGCGAATGCCTGGGCGTGATCGGGCCGAACGGCGCCGGCAAGACGACCACCATCCGCATGTGCCTCGGCCTCGTCGGCCCCGATGCCGGCGAAGTGCATGCCTTCGGCCTGCCGATCCCGCAGCAGGTGCGCGAGGCCAAGAAGCGCATCGGCGTCGTCACGCAGTTCGACAGCCTCGACCCCGACTTCACCTGCGCCGAAAACCTGCGCGTGTACGGCCGCTATTTCGGCTTGCCGAAGGCGACCATCGAGGCGCGCATCCCGAAGCTGCTGGAATTTGCGGCGCTGCAATCGAAGGCGGATGCCAAGCCGGGCGAACTGTCCGGTGGCATGAAGCGCCGGCTCAGCCTGGGCCGTGCGCTGATCAACGACCCCGACCTGCTGTTGCTCGACGAGCCGACGACCGGGCTCGACCCGCAGGCGCGCCACCTGATGTGGGAGCGGCTGCAGAACCTGCTGCAGCAGGGCAAGGCCATCCTGCTGACCACCCACTTCATGGACGAGGCCGAGCGCCTGTGCGACCGCCTGCTGGTGCTGGACCACGGCCGGAAGATTGCCGAAGGCACGCCGCGCGGCCTGATCGGCGAACACCTGGAGAGCGACGTCGTCGAGGTGTTCGGCGATGGCGCGCTGCCGATGGCTGCGCAGTATGCGAGCCTGGCCGAGCGCRTCGAGACCAGCGGCGAGACGGTGTTCTTCTATGTGCGCCAACCGCAGCCCTTGCTGCAGGCGCTGGGGCAGCACCATGACATCCGCACGTTGCACCGGCCCGCGAACCTCGAGGATCTTTTCCTCAAGCTGACGGGTCGCCAGATCCGCGACGAATGATGGCAGCCCCCTTCGCTTCGCTCCAGCGCCCCAGGGGCCCCCGGCGGGTGGCTTGATGGAGTCCGCATGCTGATCTCTTTCTACGCCGCTCCCCGCATCACCGTCCGCTTCTGGCCGGTGGTGCTGCGCAACCTGCTGGTGTGGCGCAAGCTCGCGGTGCCCAGCGTGCTGGGCAACATCGCCGAGCCGCTGATCACGCTGGTGGCCTTCGGCTACGGGCTGGGCTCGATGATCGGCCAGGTGCAGGGGCTGCCCTACATCGAGTACCTGGCCTCGGGCAGCATCGCCGTCAGCTGCGCGCTGGCCGCCACCTTCGAAGGCCTGTACTCGGCCTACTCGCGCATGCAGGTGCAGAAGACCTGGGACAGCATCATGAATGCGCCGATCGCGCTCGACGACATCGTGTTCGCCGAGATGCTGTGGGCGGCGATCAAGTCGGTGTTCACCGTCGCCGCCATCATGGCGGTGATCTTCGTGCTGGGCATCAGCCGCGCGCCGACCATGCTGCTGGCGCTGCCGCTGCTGTGCTTCGTCGGCGTCACCTTCGCGTCGATCGCGCTGGTGTTCAACGCGCTGGCCCAGGGCTACGACTTCTTCACCTACTACTTCACGCTCGTGATGACGCCGATGACCTTCCTGTCCGGCGTGTACTTCCCGATCGAGCAGATGCCGGGCTGGCTGCAGGCGATTGCCCACGTGCTGCCGCTGACGGCGGCGGTCGACCTGGTGCGGCCGCTGGTTCTCGGCCAGTGGCCGCACCAGGTGTGGCAGCCGATGCTGGTGCTGGCGGCCTATGCACTGGGCGGCTATTACCTGGCATTGGTGCTCACCCGGCGCCGATTCTTCAAGTAGCCGGCGGAACCTGCGGGCCGCCTGCGACTCCTCCACTTTCTTACGCTGCAAGTCGACCTTCATGCGCACCTTGAACGCGATCTCCCCGTGGCGGCGATGGATGCCGGCCCTGCTGCTGGCGGGGCTGGCCCTGGCGGCGCTGGCGGCGCGCGCCGCCGACGACTTCCTCGAGCCCGAGGTCGCGTTCCGCTTCGATGCCAAGGCCCTGGACGCGAAGAGCGTCGAGGTCCGCTTCGCGATCGCGCCGGGCTACTACCTGTACCGCGAGCAGTTCAAGTTCGCCGCCGAGGGGGCGACGTTGGGCGAGCCGGGGATCCCGCCCGGCAAGGTCAAGTTCGACGAGACCTTCCAGAAGAACGTCGAGACCTACCGCAACGAGATCCGCATCGTCGTGCCGGTGCAGCAGGCGCCGGCACGCTTCACGCTGACGGTGACGAGCCAGGGCTGTGCCGACAAGGGCTTGTGCTATCCGCCGATGCCGTCGCGTGCCGACGTCGGGCTGAGCGGCTTCGGTGGCGATGGCGTGGTGCGCGTCGCGGCCGCGGGCGGCAGCAACGCCACGCAGTCGAGCGCCGTCGCGGCCGCGCTGGCCCCGCCCGCTGCCACCGCCGCGCCGACGGCCCCGCCGGGCGATGGCGACGGCATCGATGCCGCGCTGCGCGGTGGCCGCTTCTGGACCGTCGTCGGCGTCTTCTTCGTCGCCGGCGTGCTGCTGTCGCTGACGCCCTGCGTGCTGCCGATGCTGCCGATCCTGTCGTCGATCATCGTCGGCCAGGGCCACAGCGTCACGCGGGCGCGCGGCCTGGCGCTGGCCGCCAGCTATTCGCTGGGCATGGCGCTGGTCTACACCGCGTTCGGCATCGCGGCCGGCCTGGCCGGTGTCGGCCTGGCGGCCGCATTGCAGAACCCGTGGGTGCTGGGCGTGTTCTCGCTCGGGCTGGTCGTGCTGGCGCTGTCGATGTTCGGCGTCTACGAATTGCAATTGCCATCGGCGCTGACCGGCCGCCTGACCGAAGCCTCGCAGAACCTGCCGGCCGGGCGTGTGCTGAGCGTGTTCGCGATGGGCGGCGTGTCGGCGTTGATCGTCAGCCCCTGTGTCGCGGCGCCGCTGGCCGGGGCATTGGTCTACCTGAGCCAGTCGCGCGACGTGCTGCTCGGGGGCACGGCCTTGTTCTCGCTGGCGGCCGGCATGAGCATCCCGCTGCTGCTGGTCGGTGCATCGGCGGGCACGCTGCTGCCGCGCGCGGGTGCGTGGATGGATGGCGTCAAGCGCTTCTTCGGCTTGCTGCTGCTGGCGGTGGCGCTGTACACGGTGCAGCCGGTGATGCCGTCGGCGCTGGCGCTGGCGCTGTGGGGTGCGCTGCTGATCGGCGCGGCCGTGGTCACGCTGGCCGGCCAGGGCCATGCCATCGCGACGGCGCCGGGCACCCTGCTGCGCAAGTCGATCGCGGCGGTGCTGGCCTTGATCGRCGCGCTGCAACTGGTTGGGGCGGCATCGGGAGGCAGCGATCCGCTGCAGCCGCTGGCGCACCTGCGCGGCGGGGCTTCAGCGTCCGTGCAGTCGCATGGCCTGGCTTTCGCGACGGTGCGCAGCGTCGCCGAGCTCGATGCCGCGGTGCGCTCTGCGGGTCGGCCGGTGATGCTCGACTTCTATGCCGACTGGTGCGTGTCGTGCAAGGAGATGGAGCGCTTCACCTTCACCGATGCGGCCGTGCAAGCCAGGCTCGCCGGCGCCTTGCTGCTGAAGGCCGACGTCACGAAGAACAACGACGATGACCGCGCGCTGCTGAAGCGCTTCGGCCTGTTCGGCCCGCCCGGCACGATCTTCTTCGACGCGAGCGGCACCGAGCAACCGGGCACGCGCGTGATCGGCTTCCAGAAGACCGAAGAATTTCTCAAGTCCCTGCAGCGCGCGGGACTGTAAAGCTCGCGTTGGCACATGCTCCTGTGCTATAGTCACAGGCTCAGTCGCGGGGTGGAGCAGTCTGGTAGCTCGTTGGGCTCATAACCCAAAGGTCGTTGGTTCAAATCCAGCCCCCGCAACCAAATCCAGACCAAGAAGGCCCTCCATGCGAGGGCCTTTTTGCATTTCAAATCTGGCGCGGAATCAGGCGCAGACTTTGCGACATGCAGGTCCTGCAGTCTTGCAGATTCAACAGGGTCAACCATGAACATCAAACCAACCATCTTGTTTCTGTGCACGGCCGCCGTGCTCTCGTGCAACGTGATCGCCCAAGCCGCCGATGCCGGCGTGGTCACCTTGACGCCGGAAGAGATGAAATGGGACAGCGGCGGCCTCGCCGTGCGCGGCATCTCGCAGACGATCCTGCTCGGCGACCCGGCCAAGCCGGGGCCCTACACGATCCGGCTGAAGGTGCCTGCCGGCTACAAGCTCGCCCCGCACACGCATCCCGATTTGCGGCAGATCACCGTGCTGTCCGGCACCTGGTACACGGGCTATGGCGAGAAGTGGGATGCCAAGGCCTTGAAGGCCTTGCCCGCCGGCAGCTTCTACACCGAGCCGGCCAACGTTCCCCATTTTGTCGAAGTGCGCGACGAGACGGTCGTTCAAGTGACCGGCATGGGCCCCGGGGGCCGGCACTTCGTGAACCCCGCCGACGAACCCAAGTAAGCCCTCCACAGGCCCCGGTGGGGCTTTCGGCCCCTCGCTAAAATGGCTGTCCCCTGCGCCCGTGGACGGCGCCGCGCAACGCCCACGGAACGTGGGCGTTCCTGCTTTTCGACTCCCACAGAGACAGCGTGCCGATCAAGACCCTCCATTGCGCCGCCAGCGGCTTCGAGTCCGCGTGCGAAGTGAGCCTGCTGCCGGCAGGCCACCGCTCGCGGCGCCTGCACGGCCACAGCTTCCTCGCAACGCTGCGCGCCGAGCTGCCGCAGGGCTTTGCAGCGTTTCCCGGGGGCGAAGTCGAACGCCTGCGCGCCGACCTCGAGGCCCGCACGGCGCAGCTCGACTACCGGTTGCTCAACGACATCGTCGCGCAGCCCACCGACGAGAACCTCGCCCGCTGGATCCGCGCGCAGCTCGATGCGCCCGGCATCACGCAGCTGGGCATCCAGAGCACCGCGCACGGCGGTGTCGACCTCGACGTGTCGGGCCAGGCGCACGTCTGGCGCCGCTACCTGTTCCAGGCTGCGCACAAGCTGCCGAACGTGCCACTCGGCCACAAGTGCGGCCGCATGCACGGCCATGGGTTCGAGGTCATCGTGCATGCCAACCAGGACCTGGGCGCGCGCGACCTCGGCATCGACTACGACCACCTCGACGACTGCTGGGCGCCGCTGCACCACGAGCTGAACTACGGCTGCCTGAACGACATCGCCGGGCTGTCCAACCCAACCAGCGAGCTGATGTCCAGCTGGATCTGGGATCGCCTGAAGCCGGTGCTGCCCGAGCTGTCGTGGATCACCGTCTACGAGACCGCTTCGTGCGGCGCCAACTTCGACGGCCGCCACTACCGCATCTGGAAAGAGTTCACGCTCGACAGTGCGCTGCAGCTCAAGCGCGCGCCCGATGGCAGCCCGCTGCGCCGCATCCACGGCCACACCTACACGCTGCGCCTGCACCTGGCCGCGCCGCTCGACCGGCTGATGGGCTGGACGGTCGATTTCGGCGACGTGAAGACCTTGTTCGATCCGATCTTCAAGGCGCTCGACCACCGCCCGCTGTACGAGATCGACGGCCTGGAAGACGGCGACACCGCGACGCTGGCCACCTGGATCCTGCAGCAGGCGCGCGCGGTGCTGCCGATGGTCGACCGCGTCGACCTGTACGAGACGCGCGGCTGCGGCGCGATCGTCATCGCCGAGAGTGCCGACGCGGACGCCGGCCTCGCGATCCCGATCTGATCCACGGAAGCCCGCATGACCTACGCCGTCAAGGAGATGTACTACACGCTGCAGGGCGAGGGCGCGCAGACCGGCCGCCCTGCCGTGTTCTGCCGCTTCGCCGGCTGCAACCTGTGGTCGGGCCGCGAGCAGGACCGGGCCGATGCCGTCTGCCAGTTCTGCGACACCGATTTCGTCGGCACCAACGGACCGGGGGGCGGCAAGTTCGACAGCGCGCTCGCGCTTGCGCAGGCGGTGGCCTCGCACTGGCCGTCACCGCGCAGCGGCCGGCCGCTGGTGGTGTGCACCGGCGGCGAGCCGCTGTTGCAGCTCGACGAGGCGCTGGTCGACGCGTTCCATGCCCAGGGCTTCGAGGTCGCCGTCGAGACCAACGGCACCCAGCCGGCGCCCCCGGGCCTGGACTGGATCTGCGTCAGCCCGAAGGCCGATGCCGAGCTGGTGCTGACGCAGGGCCACGAGCTGAAGCTCGTGTACCCGCAACCGAAGGCGATGCCCGAGCGTTTCGCGACGCTGAAGTTCGACCACTTCTTCCTGCAGCCGATGGACGGGCTGGAGCGCAAGCGCAACACGCAGCAGGCGGTCGACTACTGCCTCGCGCACCCGCTGTGGCGGCTGAGCGTGCAGACGCACAAGTACATCGGCATCGCCTAGCGGGCCATGGACACGCTGCACGTCGTGTTCGACACCGCCATCGGCCCCTGTGCCGTGGCGTGGCGCGGGCAGGGCATCGTCGGCGTGTGGCTGCCCGATGCGGACGAGGCCAGCTTGCGGCGGTGCATCCAGCGGCGGCAGCCCGGCTCGGCCGAGGCGGTGCCGCCGGCCGCGATCCAGGACGTGGTGCAGCGCATCCAGGCCTTGATGCAGGGCGAGCGCGTCGACCTGTCGCAGTCGCCGCTGGCGCTGGACGGCCTGCCCGACTTCCATCGCCGTGCCTACGAACTCGCGCTGACGATCCAACCCGGCGACACGCGCACCTATGGCGAGATCGCGCAGCAGCTCGGCGAGCCCGGCGCCGCCCGCGCCGTCGGCCAGGCGATGGGCAGCAACCCGTTTCCGATCATCGTGCCGTGCCACCGCGTGCTGGCGGCCGGTGGCCGCTCGGGCGGCTTCTCGTCGCCGGGCGGTGTCGACACCAAGCGGCGCCTGCTGGAGATCGAGCGTGCCCGCATCGGCCGCGAACCCGGCCTGTTCGACGAGGTGTGAATGGACGCGCAACCGCAGATCGACGCCCTGATGACCGCCTTCCTGGCCGCGGTCTCGTTCGAGCCGGGCACGCAGCCCGACTATGAGCGCATTCGTGCGCTGTTCATCGCCTCGGGCCTGCTGATCAAGAACACCGCCGCCACGCCCGAGATCTCCGGCATCGACGCCTTCATCGAACCGCGGCGGGCGCTGGTGCAAGGCGGCCGCCTGACGCGCTTCCGCGAGGTCGAGGTCTCGCAACGCACGCAGGTCTTCGGCCAGGTTGCGCAGCGCATGAGCGCCTACACGAAGGATGGCATCAGCGACGGCACGGCCTTCAGCGCGCGCGGCGTCATCTTCACGCAGTTCATCAGCACGCCCGAAGGCTGGCGCATCAGTTCCATGGCCTGGGACGACGAGCGCCCCGGCCTGGCGATTCCTGGCGCCTGGCTGGCATCATCGGGCGATGTCCGATGAGTACCAGATCCATGTCCCGCCGTCGTTCTACGCGCTGTACACCGACACCCGCCAGCGCCTGACCGTGCCGCTGGCCGAGCTGCGCCAGCGCTACGAGCTGTGCGAAGACCTGTCGCAGCACCTCGGCGAGCGGGCCAGCGCCCAGCACTTCGGCACCGGCGCCGCACCCGAGGCGGTGCTGGCCGACTGCCTGCGCGGCCTGCAGGACGGGCCGGTGGTGTCGAAGGAAGAGGCGGTGTGGGTGGTGCACCGGCTGGCCGAGCTGCTCGGCTGGCCGTTCCTCGTGCTCGATGGCGGCTGAGCGCCGCCGCGGCTACTCCGCCTGGCCGGTCGCGCTGCCGTTGTTCGCCACCACGGTCGCCGGCACCGGCGCACCCTTCGGGGCCGGCGGCGGATCCAGCAGCGCAACCGTCGGGCTCTTCAAGCTGCGCGCGAAGGCCACCACCGACTGGCTCGGCTGGTACGGCATCGACTGCCACGGGTTCGCGCCATGGCTCAGCAGGAAGCTCACCATCTGCGCCTGCGCGCGATCGTCGTTCATGAAGGTCGGCACCACCACGCGCGCCAGCGGGATCCACGGCAGCTGTTGGCCCTGCGTCGACGGCACCTTGTCGACCAGCTTCGGCTCGCGCTTGAGCCACCATTCCAGCGCCGCGTAGTCGCTGGTGCGCAAGGCCTCCTCGAAGCCGGCCGCGCGCTTGCCCTGGTATGGGCCCAGCGCGGCACGCGCGGTGTGGCCGGCGGCCTCCAGCTTGCCTGCCAGCGGCGTCTGCAACGCGCTCGGGTGCAGCGCGCTCAGCGGGCTGAAGGCCAGCTTGCCGGCGGGCAGGTCGCCCTGGGCCACCCACTGCTCAATCACGCCGTCCAGCCCGACCGCGCGGGCGCCCGGCGTGCTGAGCAGGCGCAGCACGTCATGCTGCACCGCACGCGCATCGGCCTCGGCCAGGAAGCGCAGCGAACGCAGCGCCTGCGGCGAGGCCTTCGAGAAATCGGGTGCGGTCGCGGCCTGGGCCAGCGCGACCATCGGCGCCTGGTAGCAGGTCTCCGGCTGCGCGCCCTTGTCCAGCAGCTCGGGCAGGGCAGGCCAGAATTGCGGATCGCGCGTGGCGATCGTCAGCACGCATTCCTGCAGGCCGGCGTTGCGGATGTCCTCGGTCTTCAGGCTGCCCGGCTGGAACGGCAGGCAGCGGGCGGTCACGGCGCGCTGTGCCGAGTTCAGCGACRCGCAGGACTGCGGGTCGCCCTCGGTCCACTTGGCGTGGAAATGCTTCAGGATGTCCAGCGTCGGGCTGTTGTCGGTCGCGATGCCGGCGGCGCTGAGGATCGCGCTCGCGGTGGTGGTGCAGCCGCCGCACAGCAGCAGGCCCGAGATCGCGGCGCTGACCAGCGCCAGCCGTGACAGGTTCTTCATGTGGAGGCGCTCCCAACGCACAGCCGCCCGGCTCTGGGCCGGAATGGGGGATTCAGCGCAAAAGTCGCGCCATGCCGGCGGTGGCGGTCCGCGCTGGTGCACGGGCGTGCCGCCGTCCGGTGCATCCATGCACGCCGCGAGCAGCGGTGCGGGCTGGCGGCGATGTTGGGAGGCACTCGCCGGCGTAACGGGCGCGAAACGGATGCTGACGCGGGTGACGCAAATGGGAAACCCGCCCGGCCGCCCGGCGCGCGCGGCGCAAAAAACGGCAGCCCCGCGACGAGTGGTAACGCGGCGTATCGGGCCGTGCCGGCGTCAGACGCCCAGCCAGCGCGCCAGCGCCGCAGCGTCGCTGGCCAGCGTGGCCGAGCTGTCCGACAGCACGATGTGGCCTTTCTCCAGCACCACCGCGCGGTCGGTGTGCTCCAGCACGCGGCGGAAGTTGCGGTCGACGATCAGCGTGCTGATGCCGCTGGCGCGGATCTGTGCGATCACGCGCCAGATCTCGGCGACGACCAGTGGCGCCAGGCCCTCGGTCGCCTCGTCGAGGATCATCAGCTGCGGGTGCGTCATCAGCGCGCGGCCGATCGCGAGCATCTGCTGCTCGCCGCCCGACAGTTGCTGGCCGCCATGGGCCAGCCGCTCGCCCAGGCGCGGAAACGTTTCCAGAACGCGCTGCAGCGTCCAGGGCGACGGGCCTTGCGGCGCCGGCCGCGCCGCCATCACCAGGTTCTCGCGCACCGACAGGTTGGGGAAGATGCCGCGCCCCTCGGGCACGTAGCCGACGCCCAGGCGCGCGACGCGCTCGGGCGCCCAGCCGGTGATCTCGCGGCCCTGCCAGTGCACGCGGCCGGCGGCCGGTCGCAGGTAGCCCATCAGCGTGCGGATCAGCGTGGTCTTGCCCATGCCGTTGCGGCCCAGCAGGCCGAGCGCACTGCCGGCCGGCAGCGACAGCGAAACGCCTTGCAGCACGCGGCTGTCGCCGTAGCCCGCGTGCAGCGCGTCGACCTGCAGAAGAGGCGGGGGGGGCGTCATGCGTGCGCCTCGCCCAGATAGGCGACGATGACCTCGGGGTGTTCGCGGATGCGCTGCGGCACGTCGCTCGCGATCACCTCGCCGTTCACCATCACCGTGATGCGGTCGGCCACGCGGAACACCGCGTCCATGTCGTGCTCGACCAGCAGGATCGCGTGCCCGGCCTTCAGCGACTGCAGCAGCGCCAGCATGCGGCCGGTCTCCTCGGCGCCCATGCCGGCCAGCGGCTCGTCGAGCAGCAGCACGCGCGGGCGGGTCGCCAGGCACATCGCGATCTCGAGCTGGCGCTTCTGGCCGTGGCTCAGCGTGCCGGCGATGCGCTGCGCGTCGTCGGCCAGGCCGGCGGCATGCAAGGCCTCGTCGGCCACCGCCAGGCTGCGCGTGCAACGCTGCGCCGATTGCCACAGGTGCCATGGCTGCTGCAACGCGGCCTGCGCGCTGAGCCGGCAGTTCTCGCGCACGCTGAAGCTGTCGAAGATGGTGGTGCGCTGGTAGCTGCGGCCGACGCCGGCGCGCGCGCGGCGCGGCTGCGACCAGCCGGTGATGTCCTCGCCGTCCAGCCGCACCTGCCCCGACGACAGCGGCAGCTCGCCCGACAGCAGGTTGATCAGCGTCGACTTGCCGGCGCCGTTGGTGCCGATCACGGCATGCACTTCGCCCAGCTGCAGTTCGAGCGAGACGGCGTTGACCGCTGCCAGCCCGCCGAAGCGCCGCGTCAGCTGCGTGGCCTGCATCATGGCGTCGCCGCCTTTCGCCACCGGATGCCCACCAGCCCGCGCGGCAGCAGCGCGACGAAGGCGATGATCGTGAAGCCCAGCGTCATCTGCCAGTGCGCGGCCAGCGGCCCGACCAGGCCTTCGCTCGCGAACAGCTCCTTGAGCAGCGTGAAGGCCAGCGCGCCGACCACCGCGCCGCGCAGCGGCCCCAGCCCGCCGAGGATGATCATCAGCAGCACCGCGCCCGATTCATGCCACGACAGCAGCTCCGGGTTGACGACGCCGTCCTGGATCGCCAGCAGGCAGCCGGCCAGCCCCGCCAGCGCGCCGGCGATCACGAAGGCGGCGAGCTTGTAGCCGTAGGTGCGGAAGCCCACCGCACGCATGCGCGCCTCGTTGACGCGGATGCCTTGCAGCGCGTGGCCGAAGCGCGAGCGCAGCAGCAGGGCCAGCAAGCCCCAGGTGAACGCGAGCGAGGCCAGCACCAGCGCGTAGACGTGGCGCTTGTTCTCCAGGTCGAGCAGCTGGACGCCGCCGAGCGCCAGTGTGGGCCGCACGTACAGGTAGATGCCGTCGCTGCCGCCGCCCAGCTTGGTGTCGTGGAACACGAAGTAGGCCATCTGCGCGAAGGCCAGCGTCACCATGATGAAGTAGACGCCGCGCGTGCGCAGGCTCAGCGCGCCGACGAACAGCGCATACGCCGCGGCGCCCGCCACCGCCGCCGGCAGCAGCCACCACAGCGATGCGCCTTCGCCCTGCGGCGAACCCAGCACCGTGACGTAGGCGCCGATGCCGAGGAAGGCCGCATGCCCCAGGCTCACCAGCCCGGTCGTGCCCACCAGCAGCTGCAGGCTCAGCGCGAAGATCGCCGAGACCAGGATCTTCACCGTCAGGTCCATCAGGTACGGCGACAACACGGCCGGCAACGCGGCCAGCGCCAGCAGCACCAGCAGCGGAAGCGCGCGGGACAACGGCGCGAGCATCAGTGCCCCCGCTTCATCAGGCCCTCGGGCCGCCACACCAGCACGATCGCCATCAGCAGGTAGATGCCGATGCCGCTCAGCTCGGAGAAGAACACCTTGCCGAAGGTGTCGACGAAGCCGACCAGCAGCGAGGCCACCAGCGCGCCGCTGATCGAGCCGATGCCGCCGATCACGACGACGACGAAGCAGACGATCAGCACGCCGCCGCCCATGCCCGGGTACACCGACGACATCGGCGCGGCGATCATGCCGGCCAGCGCGGCGAGCGCGACGCCGGCCGCGAACACGCCGCGGTACAGCAGCCGGATGTCGATGCCCAGGCCGCGCACCATGTCGCGGTTGCTGGCGCCGGCGCGCACCATCATGCCGAGCTTCGTGCGGTTGACGACGAAGTAGAGCAGCGCGGCCACCACCAGGCAGGCGGCCGACGCGAACAGCCGGTACACCGGGTACGACATCAGCTCGCCCAGCGCGATGCTGCCGGCCAGCCAGGCCGGCGGCTGCACGCCGTGCACGTCATTGCCGAGCAGCAGGCTGCGCGCCTCCTCGAACACCAGGATCAGCGCATAGGTCATCAGCACCTGCTGCAGGTGCTCGCGCCGGTACAGGAAGCTGAAGAACGCCCATTCGAGCGCGAAGCCGAACGCGGCCGCCAGCAGCGTGCCCACCAGCAGCATCAGCAGGAACTGGTCGACGAAGTACGGCGCCAGCGCGAACGCCAGGTAGGCGCCGATCATGTAGAAGCTGCCGTGCGCCAGGTTGATCACGCCCATGATCCCGAAGATCAGCGTCAGCCCGCTGGCCAGCAGGAACAGCAAGAGGCCATATTGGATGGCGTTCAAACACTGGACAAGAAAAGTCGATAGGTCCACGACAAGCCAGACTGATCAAGCCACACCCGCGGAACCGGCTTTGCCGGGCCGCTTGGGTGGCGCCCCTTGGGGGCAGGAGCGAAGCGACTGGGGGGCCAGTGACTAGAGCTTGCAGCCGCGGGCCGGATCCGCGAGCGCCTTCACCGCGATGCCCTTGAACTCGTTGTTCGTGCCCTTCACCTCGCGCAGGTACATGTCCTGCACCGGGTTGCCGGCCGCCGACAGCGTGAACTTGCCGCGCGGGCTGTCGACCGTGGTCTTGCGCATCGCCGTCGTCAGCGCCTCGCGCTTGGAGAGGTCGCCCTTCACCGCGTTCAGCCCGGCCGCGAGCAGCTGCGCGGCGTCGTAGCCCTGCACCGCGTAGACGTCGGCATTCGCCTTGTAGGCCAGCGCGAAGCTCTTGCGGAAGGCGTTGTTGCGCGGCGTGTCGAGGTTGTCGGCGTAGTGCAGCGTGGTCTGCATGCCTTGCGCGGCGGCGCCCTGCGCCTCGAGCGTGCCGTCGGTCAGGAAGCCCGAGCCGTACAGCGGGATGGTCTTGTTCAGGCCCGCCGCGGCATAGTCCTTGACGAACTTGACCGCGCCGCCGCCGGCGAAGAACGCGAACACCGCGTCCGGCTTCTGCGCCGCGATCTCGGTCAGCAGCGCCTGGAACTCGACGTTCGGGAACGGCAGGTTCAGGTCCTTGACGACCTTGCCGCCGCCCTTCTCGAAGGCCTCGGTGAAGCCCTTGACGGCCTCGCTGCCGGCGGCGTAGTTCCAGGTGATGGTCATCGCGCGCTTGTGGCCCTTCTGCGCCATCACGACGCCGGTGGAGTAGCCCGGCTGCCAGTTCGAGAACGAGCTGCGCACGATGTTGGGCGAGCACAGCGGGCCGGTGATCGCATCGGCGCCGGCGTTCGGGATGATCAGCAGCGTGTTGCTTTCCTTCGCCGCCTTGGCCATGCCGAGCGCGACGCCCGAGTGCACCGTGCCGACCAGCACGTCGACCTGGTCGCGCTTGATCAGCTTGTTGACGTTGTCGGTCGCCTTCGACGGCTCGGATTCGTCGTCGACCTTGAAGTACTGGATCTCGCGGCCGCCGAGCTTGCCCCCCTGCTCCTGCACGTACAGCCTGAAGCCGTTCTCGATCATGTTGCCCAGGCTCGCGTAGGTGCCGGTGTAGGGCAGCATGAAGCCGACCTTGACGGGCCCGCCCACCTGCGCCTGGGCGCCGGACGCGAGGGACATCGCCAGGGCCGCGGCGGCCGAGAGTTTGATCAGGTGCATGCCAATCTCCAGTGTTGAACTGCTCAAGGGTGTGCGTCGTCGACGAAACGGCCGACCTCGTGGATCACCACGTCGGGCTGGTCGCGGTGCGGTGCGTGGCCGCACTGCGCCATCTCCAGCAGCCGCGTCTGCGGCGCGCGCCGCGCGATGCCGCGGATCTGCTCCAGCGTCCCGTACTCGTCGTCGACGCCCTGCAGCGCCAGCACCGGGCAGGTGAGGCGATGCATCTCGTCTTCGATGGTCCAGGCGCGGAAGGCCGGGTCCAGCCAGACATCGTTCCAACCGCGAAAGGCCGAGTCTGCGTCCGCATGGTAGCGCCCGAGGCGCTGCGCAAAATCGGTGCTTTCATAGGTGTCGCGGGCGCGCGCGATGCTGGCGATGCTCATGTCCTCGACCAGGATGTGCGGCGCCATCGCGACCACGCCGGCCACCGGGTGCGAGGCACCGTGCAGCAGCGCGATCGAGCCGCCATCGCTGTGGCCGAACAGGAAGGGGCGCCGGATCTCCAGCTGCTGCAGCAGCGCCGGCAGCACCTCGCGCGCCTGGGCGTGCATGAAATCGACCGGCCAGCGCTCATCGGGTGGCTTGGGCGTCGACTGGCCGTAGCCGTAGCGCGAGTACACCAGGCCGCGCAGGCCGTGCGCGTCGCACAGCTGGCGCGGGAAGTTCTTCCACATCGCGAGCGAGCCCAGGCCTTCGTGCAGGAACACGACGACGGGCCGGGTCGATGCGGCATCGCCGACCCATTGGTATTCGAGGCGCAGCGGCTTGCCGCGCCAGTCGAGTTCGGCGAACCGGATCGGTTCTGCGTAACGGCGTCCGACCATGGGCCTCGGTTTCAGTTCAATGCCCGCAGGCGGAAGCGCTGGATCTTGCCGGTGGCCGTCTTCGGCAGCTCGGCGGTGAAGACGATGTCGCGCGGATACTTGTGCGGCGCGAGGCGGTCCTTCACGAAGCCCTTCAGCGCCGCCTCGAGCTCGGGCCCCGCCACCTGCCCCTTGTTCAGCACGACGTAGGCGCGCGTCTTCGTCAGGCCCTGCGCGTCGCTGACGCCGATCACCGCGCATTCGAGCACCGCCTCGTGTCCCATCAGCGCCGACTCGACCTCGATCGGCGACACGTACTGGCCGCTCACCTTCAGCATGTCGTCGCTGCGCCCGGCATAGGTGTAGAAGCCCTCGGCGTCGACCACGTACTTGTCGCCGCTGCGCACCCATTCGCCCTGGAAGGTGCTGCGCGTCTTGTCGCGGTTGTTCCAGTACAGCAGCGCGGCGCTCGGCCCGCGGATGTACAGGTCGCCGATCTCGCCCGGCGCGACCGGGCGGCCGTCGTCGCCGCGCAGGTCGAGTTCGTAGCCCGGCACCGGCCGGCCGGTGCTGCCGTAGCGCACGCTGCCTTCGCGGTTGGACAGGAAGATGTGCAGCATCTCGGTCGAGCCCAGCCCGTCGAGCACGTCGCAGCCGAAGAGCGCCTTGAAGCGCTCGCCGACCTCGCGCGGCAGCGCTTCGCCGGCCGACGCGCAGACGCGCAGCGCGAGCGCATCGCGCGCCGGCAGCGCGTCGTGCGCCAGCAGCGCGACGTACAGCGTCGGCACGCCGCAGAACACCGTCGGCCGGTGCTCCGCCAGGCGYTTGAACACCGCGGCCGGCGTCGGCCGCTCGGCCATCAGCACCACGCTCGCGCCAACGCTGAGCGGGAAGGTCAGCGCGTTGCCGAGGCCGTAGGCGAAGAACAGCTTGGCGGCCGAGAACACCACGTCGTCCTCGCGCACGCCGAGGATGGGCTGGCCGTACAGCGCGGCCGTCCAGTACAGGTTGGCATGCGTGTGCACCGTGCCCTTGGGCTTGCCGGTGGAGCCCGACGAGTACAGCCAGAACGCGAAGTCGTCCGCATGCGTGTCGGCCGGCGCGGGCAGCGGCGGCGTGTCGAGCAGCGCGGTGAACGACGCCGTGCCATCGGGGGCGGGGCCGCCGGCGAAGAGCACCGCGGGGGCATCCGCGAGCTGCGCCAGCGCCTGCTGCGCCACCGGCCACAGCGCTTGCGAGACGACGATCGCCCGTGCGTGGCTGTGCRCCAGCATGAAGGCGTAGTCGGCGGCCGGCAGCAAGGTGTTCACCGGCACCGGCACGATGCCGGCATACAGCGCACCGAGGAAGGCGACCGGCATGTCCACCGTGTCCAGCATCAGCAGCAGCACGCGGTCTTCGCGCCGCAGCCCCTGCCGCAGCAGCCCGGCGGCGCAGCGCTGCACGCGCTCGGCCAGCTCGCCGTAGCTCAGCCGGGTGCTGTCGTCGATGTAGGCGGTCTTCGCGGCGCGCCCGGCGTTGAGCTGCAGCAGGTGGGCGGCGAAATTGAAGTGCTCGGGGGGAGCTGCGGGGAGAGAGGCGGAGAGAAAAGCGGGCGGCATGCAGGTCTCCTGACGGTCACGGCCGGGCGCGTTTGTACCTCATGGACGGGCGGACCGGACCGTTCGTCCTGCAAGTTCGTCCGAATGGACCCATGGGTGGATCGGGACTGGCGCCTCACGTCGTTCTCCGCATAATGCATTCATCCCAGTACTTGGGATGGCGTAAATGCAATATCTTGCATCTCAGTCAGTATAGCCAGCAGTTCCGATCGACCCCGTTACGGACATACCCTTGGACCGCTTCCCGACCTCCCGCGTGCCGCCTGCTGCCGGCGATGACGATTCGAATGCTGACAAAGACCCTTTCCTGACTGCCTTGGGTGAGCGCACGCGTGCGCTGCGAGCCCGGCGGGGCTTGACGCGCAAGAGCCTGGCGAAGGCAGCCGACGTGTCCGAGCGGCACCTGGCCAACGTCGAGATGGGGGTCGGGAATGCCTCGGTGCAGTTCCTGCGCCAGCTGGCCCAGGCGCTGAACTGCACGCTGGCCGAGCTGGTCGGCGACGAGACGGCCAGTTCGCCCGAGTGGCTGATGATCCGCGAGATATTGCGCGGGCGCAGCGAATCCGAGCTGGCGCAGGCGCGGGCCTCGCTGGCCTCGGTGTTCGGGGCGCCGGCCAGTGAAGGCGCACGGCGCCAGCGGGTCGCGCTGGTCGGGTTGCGCGGGGCCGGCAAGAGCACGCTCGGGCGCATGCTGGCCGACAGCTGGGTCGTGCCCTTCGTCGAGCTGAATCGCCACATCGAGCTGGTGGCCGGCTGCAGCGTCTCGGAGATCCATTCGCTGTACGGGCCGGCCGCCTACCGGCGCTATGAGCACCGCGCGCTGGAGGAGTGCATCCAGCGTTACCCGCGCGCGGTGATCGCGACGCCCGGCGGCATCGTCTCGGATCCGGCCACCTTCAACATGCTGCTCGCCCATTGCTACACGGTGTGGGTGCGTGCTTCGCCGGAAGAGCACATGAGTCGTGTGCTGGCCCAGGGGGACACGCGGCCGATGTCGGGCAATGCCGAGGCCATGAACGACCTGCGCCGCATCCTGGAGAGCCGGGCCGCGTTCTACTCGAAGGCCGACGAGGTCTTCGACACCACCGACAAGACGATGGAGGCGGCCTTCGTCGGGCTGCAGGAGCAGCTGCGCGGGACGATTCGCATCGCCGGCTAGCGGGCGTGCATTTGACGGGGGCGGCAACATGCACTAAATTGCATCTTGTCTGCACGGCGTGCAGAGCCCTGCCGGAGATGCCCCATGACCGCCCCCGCCCCTGTCCCCGTCGACTATGAGACCGACCCCCAGCGCTACAAGCATTGGCGCCTGAATGTCGAGGGGCCGGTGGCGACGCTGGTGATGGCGGTCAGCGAAGACGGCGGCCTGCGCGAGGGCTACAAGCTCAAGCTCAACAGCTACGACCTGGGCGTCGACATCGAGCTGCACGACGCGGTGCAGCGCATCCGCTTCGAGCACCCCGGCGTGCGCACGGTGATCCTCACCAGCGGCCGCGAGCGGGTGTTCTGCTCGGGCGCCAACATCTTCATGCTCGGCCAGTCCAGCCACGGCTGGAAGGTCAACTTCTGCAAGTTCACCAACGAGACGCGCAACGGGCTGGAAGACAGCAGCCGGCACAGCGGGCTGAAGTTCCTGGCCGCGGTGAACGGCGCGTGTGCGGGCGGCGGCTATGAACTGGCCGCGGCCTGCGACGAGATCATCCTGGTCGACGACCGCTCGTCGGCCGTCAGCCTGCCCGAGGTGCCGCTGCTCGGCGTGCTGCCCGGCACCGGCGGGCTGACGCGGCTGACCGACAAGCGCCGCGTGCGGCACGACCTGGCCGACATCTTCTGCACCACCAGCGAAGGCGTGCGCGGCAAGAAGGCGGTGGACTGGCGGCTGGTCGACGAGGCGGTGAAGACGCAGGCCTTCGCGCAGCGCGTGCAGGAGCGGGCGCGCGAGCTGGCGGCCCTGAGCGACCGGCCCGCCGATGCGAAGGGCGTGCCGCTGCCGCGGCTGGCCAAGCGCGTCGGTGCCGATGCGGTGGGCTATGGCCACGTCGACGTGCAGATCGACCGCGGCGCACGCCATGCGACGCTGACGGTGCGCGCCCCGGCCGGTGCGCAGCCGGCCGACGTCGCCGGCATCGAGGCCGCCGGTGCCGCGTGGTACCCGCTGCAGATGGCGCGCGAGCTCGACGACGCGATCCTGCACCTGCGCACCAACGAGCCCGAGATCGGCACCTGGCTGCTGAAGACCCAGGGCAGCGCCGAGGCGGTGCTGGCGCTGGACGCCACGCTGCAGGCGCAGCGCGGCCACTGGCTGGTGCGCGAGACGATCGGCCTGCTGCGCCGCACCTTCGCGCGGCTGGACGTGTCGTCGCGCTCGCTGTTCGCGCTGGTCGACCGGGGTTCGTGCTTCGCCGGCTCGCTGCTCGAGATCGCGCTCGCCGCCGACCGCATCTACATGCTGGCGCTGCCCGACGAACCGGATGCGGCGCCGAAGATCGCCGTGTCGGCCTTCAACTTCGCCGACCTGCCGATGGTGAGCCGCGAGACGCGGCTGCAGCGCCGTTTCCACCGCGATGCCGGCGAGATCGCCGCGGTGCAGGCCACGCAGGGCCGCTGGCTGGATGCCGACCAGGCGCTGGCGCTGGGCCTGGTGACGGCGGCGCCGGACGACATCGACTGGGCCGACGAGATCCGCATCGCGCTGGAAGAGCGCGCCAGCCTGTCGCCCGATGCGCTGACCGGCATGGAAGCCAACCTGCGCTTCGCCGGGACCGAGAGCATGGAGACCCGCATCTTCGGCCGGCTGACCGCCTGGCAGAACTGGATCTTCAACCGCCCGAATGCCGTCGGCGAAGCGGGCGCGCTGAAGGTCTACGGCAGCGGCCACAAAGCCCAGTTCGACTGGAAACGCGTCTAGAACACTCCCTCAAGCTCATGTCCACCATCAACTACAGCGACAAGATCCCCAACAACGTCAACCTGTCGGAGGACCGCACGCTGCAGCGTGCGCTCGAGCAGTGGCAGCCCAACTACCTGAACTGGTGGCAGGACATGGGCCCCGACGGCTCGCACGGCTACGACGTCTACCTGCGCACCGCCACCAGCACCACGCCGGACGGCTGGGCGCAGTTCGGCCACGTGAAGATGCCGGACTACCGCTGGGGCATCTTCCTCGCGCAGGCCGAGGCGGACCGCCGGGTCGGCTTCGGCGACCACCAGGGCGAGGCCGCCTGGCAGGACGTGCCCGGCGAGCACCGCGCCAACCTGCGCCGCATCATCGTCACGCAGGGCGACACCGAGCCGGCCTCGGTCGAGCAGCAGCGCCACCTGGGCAAGACGGCGCCCAGCATGTACGACCTGCGCAACCTGTTCCAGGTCAACGTCGAGGAAGGCCGGCACCTGTGGGCCATGGTCTACCTGCTGCACAAGCACTTCGGCCGCGATGGCCGCGAAGAGGCCGAGGCGCTGCTCGAGCGCCGCTCGGGCGACCAGGACAACCCGCGCATCCTCGGTGCCTTCAACGAGGAAACGCCGGACTGGCTGGCCTTCTACATGTTCACCTACTTCACCGACCGCGACGGCAAGTTCCAGCTGTGCGCGCTCGCGGAGAGCGCCTTCGATCCGCTGTCGCGCACCACGCGCTTCATGCTGACCGAGGAGGCGCACCACATGTTCGTCGGCGAATCCGGCGTGTCGCGCGTGATCCAGCGCACCTGCGAGGTGATGAAGCAGACCGGCCTGGAAGACCCGGCCGAGCTGCGGCGCCATGGCGTGATCGACCTGCCGACGGTCCAGCGCTACCTGAACTTCCACTACAGCGTGACCATCGACCTGTTCGGCGCCGACCAGTCGAGCAACGCGGCGATCTTCTACAGCTCGGGCCTGAAGGGCCGCTACGAAGAGGGCAAGCGCGACGACGACCACGTGCTCAAGGGCAGCCACTACAAGATCCTCGACGTGAAGGACGGCCAGCTGGTCGACAAGGAGGTGCCGATGCTGAACGCGCTGAACGAGGTGCTGCGCGACGACTACATCCGCGACTCGTCGGCCGGCGTGAACCGCTGGAACAAGGTGATCGAGAAGGCGGGCCTGGCATTTCGCCTGGGCGTGCCGCACAAGGCCTTCAACCGCCACATCGGCAGCTTCTCCGGCCTGCGCGTGAGTCCGGAAGGCCGCGTGATCGGCGAGGCCGAATGGCAGGCGAACGTGAACCGCTGGCTCGCGACCGAGGAGGACCGGGCCTACGTCGCCTCGCTGATGGGCCACGTGGTCGAGCCTGGCCGCTACGCGAACTGGATCGCGCCGCCGGCCATCGGCATCAACAAGCAGCCGGTGAACTTCGAGTACGTGCGCTTCAATTGAGGTTCACGCACAGGCCATGAACGCCCCCGAGACCATCGTCTTCATCCAGCAGCACCTGATCGACCCGGAGGTGTGCATCCGCTGCAACACCTGCGAGGAGACCTGCCCGGTCGACGCGATCACGCACGACAGCCGCAACTACGTCGTCGACCCGGCGATCTGCAACGGCTGCAATGCCTGCGTGTCGCCGTGCCCCACCGGCAGCATCGACCACTGGCACCCGGTGCCGAAGGCGGCGGCGTACTCGGTCGAGGAACAGCTGAGCTGGGACGAGCTGCCGCCGCGCCAGGAGATGCCGGTGCTGGGCGAGATGGCCGAGGCCGCCCCGCCGGCGGCGGACGAGGCGCCGCAGGCGAATGCGGCGCTGTCGCCGACCTCGCCCAAGCCGCCGTGGTCGGCGGCGCACCCCTACCTGAACCTGCACACGCTGAAGAAGCCGGCCCTCGCGACGGTGGCCGGCAACTTCCGGCTGACCGCACCCGACGCCGAGTGCGACATCCACCACCTGGTGCTCGATTTCGGCACCCAGTTCTTCCCGCTGCTCGAAGGGCAGGCGATCGGCATCGCGCCGCCGGGCGTGGACGCGAACGGCAAGCCGCACTACCTGCGCATGTACTCGGTGGCGAGCCCGCGCACCGGCGAGCGCGAGGGCTACAACAACGTCTCGCTGACGGTGAAGCGCGTCACCGCCGACCACGAGGGCCGGCCGGTGGCGGGGGTCGCGTCGAGCTACCTGTGCGACCTGCGCAAAGGCGACACGGTGCAGGTCAGCGGGCCGTTCGGCGACCGCTTCCTGATGCCCAACCATCCGGGGTCGAACCTGCTGATGATCTGCACCGGCACCGGCTCGGCGCCGATGCGCGCGATGACCGAGCACCGGCGCCGGCTGAAGGAGGCGGGCCGGCCGGTCGACGGGCGGCTGATGCTGTTCTTCGGCGCGCGGCGGCCGCAGGAGTTGCCGTACTTCGGGCCGCTGACCAAGCTGCCGCCGGAATTCATCGACACCTCGCTCGCGTTCTCGCGCGTGCCGGAGCAGCCGCGGCGCTACGTGCAGGACCGGCTGCGCGAGCGCGGGGATGACGTGGCGGAGTTGCTGCGCGGCGATACCTGCATCTACCTGTGCGGGCTGAAGGGCATGGAGACGGGGGTGCTGGACGCGTTGGCGGAGATCTGCGCGAAGGCCGGGCTGGATTGGCCGCTGCTGCACCAGCGCCTGGTGGACGAAGGCCGCTTCCACGTCGAGACGTACTAGCGGCCCGGATGGGCATCCGGGCTACGGGGTAATCCCTGCTGCGACTCGCGACCATTTGCTTAAGACTCATAACTGTCCAGGCTTCAAGCAAACCAGGTCGCGAACATGTCCCTGCTGTCCGTCTCGAACGAAGGCCCGGTCGCCCACGTCCGCCTGACCCGCCCCGCCAAGCGCAACGCGTTGAACGACGCGCTGATCGCCGAGCTGCTTCGCGTCTTCACCGCCTTCGACGACAGCGTGCGTGCGGTGGTGCTGAGCGGCGACGGCGACCACTTCTGCGCCGGCCTGGACCTGTCCGAACTCGGCGAGCGCAGCGCCGCCGAGGGCATCGTCCATTCGCGCTCCTGGCATGCCGCGTTCGAGCAGGTGCAGTTCGGCCGCGTGCCGGTGGTCGCGGTGCTGCACGGCGCGGTCGTCGGCGGCGGATTGGAACTCGCCAGCGCCACCCACATCCGCGTGGCCGAGCGCAGCACCTTCTACGGCCTGCCCGAAGGCCAGCGCGGCCTGTTCGTCGGCGGCGGCGGCTCGGCCCGCATCCCGCGCCTGATCGGCCTCGCGCGCATGAGCGACATGATGCTGACCGGCCGCGTGCACGACGCCGAGGAAGGCCAGCGCATCGGGCTGTCGCAGTACCTGGTCGACGACGGGCAGGGCCTGGCGACCGCCTTCGAGCTGGCGCGCAAGATCGCGGCCAATGCGCCGCTGTCCAACTTCGCGGTGATGCATGCGCTGCCGCGCATCGCCGAGCAGGGCCAGTCGGCCGGCCTGTTCACCGAATCGCTGATGGCCGCGATCGCGCAGGCCGACGACGTGGCCAAGCAGCGCATGCGCGCCTTCCTCGACGGCAAGGCCGGCAAGGTCGGCAAGTCATGAGCGCGGCGGGGCCCCGCTATCGGGCCGTCGCCCTGGGCGGTTCGCTCACGGCACGCTTCACGCCGCGCGGCGACGGCAGCCTGGTCGTCGAGTCGACCGAGCCCCTGCACGATCACCCGTCACGCCTGACCGACCGTCTGCTGCACTGGGCCGCGCACGCGCCTCAGCGCACGCTCGCGGCCAAGCGCGTCGCCGGCGGCGAGTGGCGCCGCCTGTCGTATGCCGAGGCCCTGGCCGGTGCGCGCAGCATCGCGCAGGCCCTGCTCGATCGCGGCCTGTCGCCCGAGCGCCCGCTGGCCATCCTGTCCGACAACGACCTCGAGCACCTGCTGCTGTCGCTCGGCGCGATGCTGGCCGGCGTGCCGTACGCCCCCATCTCGCCGGCCTATTCGCTGATGTCGCAGGACCACGCCAAGCTGCGCCACATCCTCGGGCTGCTGACGCCGGGGCTGGTGTTCGCGTCCAGCGGGTCGGCCTACGCTCGCGCCATCGCAGCCGCGTTGCCGCCCGGCACGCCGCTGGTGCTGGCGAGCGGCGAGGTCGACGGCCACGCCGCGCAGCGCTTGGACGCGCTGCTGGCCACCGCGGCCACCGCCGAGGTCGACGCCGCCCACGCCCGCGTCGGCCCCGACACGATCGCCAAGTTCCTGTTCACCTCCGGCTCCACGCAATCGCCGAAGGGCGTGATCAACACGCAGCGCATGCTGTGCAGCAACCAGCAGATGATCCGCCAGTGCTTCCCGTGCCTGGCCGAGGCGCCGCCGGTGCTGGTCGACTGGCTGCCGTGGAACCACACCTTCGGCGGCAACCACAACGTCGGGCTGACGCTCTACAACGGCGGCACGCTGTACATCGACGACGGCAAGCCGACGCCGGCGCTGATCGGCGAGACGCTGCGCAACCTGCGCGAGATCGCGCCCACCGTCTACTTCAACGTGCCCAAGGGCTTCGAGGAGATCGCCAATGCGCTGGAGCACGACGCCGCGCTGCGCGACCGCCTGTTCAGCCGCGTGCAGATGTTCTTCTTCGCCGGCGCCGGGCTGTCGCAGCCGGTGTGGGACAAGCTCGACCGCGTGGCCGAGGCCGCCTGTGGCGAACGCATCCGCATGCTGAGCGGCCTGGGCATGACCGAGACCGCGCCGTTCGCGATCTGCGCCAACGGCGCCGACGTGCGCTCGGCCCACATCGGCCTGCCGGCCCCGGGCCTGCAGATCAAGCTGGTGCCGGCCGGCGACAAGACCGAGCTGCGCTACCGCGGCCCGAACGTGACACCCGGCTACTGGCGTGCGCCGGAGCAGACCACCGGCTGCTTCGACGACGAAGGCTTCTACGCGAGCGGCGACGCGGTGCGCCTGGTCGACCCGGCCGACCCGCAGCGCGGCTTCGCGTTCGATGGCCGCATTGCCGAGGACTTCAAGCTCGCCACCGGCACCTTCGTGTCGGTCGGCCCGCTGCGCGCCCGCGCGATCGCCGCCGGCGACCCCTGCGTGCAGGACGTGGTGGTGGCGGGGCTGAACCGCGACGAGGTCGGCCTGCTGGTGTTCCCGCGCGCCGACCGCTGCCGCGCCATCGCCGGGCTGCCCGCCGACGCGCCGCTGGCCGCGGTGCTCGGCAGCGCGCCGGTGCGCAGCTTCTTCCAGCGCTGGCTCGACCAACTGCACGACGGCGGCACCGGCAGCGCGACCCGGCCCGCGCGCGCCGTGCTGCTGGTGGATCCGCCGGGCATCGACCGCGGCGAGGTGACCGACAAGGGCTCGATCAACCAGCGCGCGGTGCTGGCCTGCCGCGACGCGCTGGTCGAGCAGCTGTACGCCGGCACGGCCCCCGGGCTGCTGCGGCCCCACGCACCAGGACCCCGATGAAAACGACGACCCACACCGTGGCGGTGAACTTCGGCGACTGCGACCCCGCCGGCATCGTCTTCTTCCCGAACTTCTCGCGTTGGATGGACGCGGCCTCGCTGTCGTTCTTCATGCAGTGCGGCGTGCCGCCGTGGCGCGTGCTCGAGAAGGCGCGMGGCATCGTCGGCACGCCGCTGCTGGAGATCCACACCCGCTTCATCAAGTCGGTCACCTACGGCGAGACCATCGTCATCGCGACGCAGGTCGAGGAATGGCGCGACAAGGTCTTCATCCAGCTGCACCGCGTGACGCGCGGCGACGAGCTGATCTGCGAGGGCCGCGAGACGCGCATCTTCGTGACGCGCGATGCGGCGGGCCAGCTGAAGTCCATTCCGGTGCCCGCGGACATCCGCGCGCTGTGTCAGTGAGAATCACCGGTTTTCGCCGCCCCACGAACACACGGAGACATCCATGAAGCACCTGATGAAGACCTGGCTGGCTGTGGCCATCGCCACGCTGGCCGCGCACGCGCAGGCCGACGTGACCATCGGCGTCAGCATCCCGCTGACCGGCCCGACCTCGGCGCTGGGCATCCCCAGCAAGAACGGCATCAGCCTGTGGCCGAGCTCGATCGGCGGCGAGAAGCTGAACGTCATCGTGCTCGACGACGCGACCGATCCGACGGTGGGCGTGAAGAACACGCGCCGCTTCGTCACCGAGGACAAGGTCGACATCATCGTCGGCTCGTCGGCCACGCCGATCGCGATCGCGATGTCGGACGTCGCCGCCGAGGCGCAGACGGTGCAGCTGACGCTGTCGCCGATCGTGCTGCCCGAAGGCAAGGGCGCGTGGAGCTTCCGGCTGCCGCAGTCGACCGCGGTGATGGCGATCCCGATCGTCGAGCACTGGAAGAAGACCGGCGTCAAGACCTTCGGCTTCGTCGGCTACTCGGATGCCTATGGCGAGGCCTGGCTGAAGGACATCACCGCGCAGGCCACGGCCGCCGGCATCAAGAGCGTCGCGGTCGAGCGCTTCGCGCGCGCCGACACCAGCATCACCGGCCAGGCGCTGAAGCTGGTCGGCGCGAACCCGGACGCGATCCTGGTCGCGGCCTCGGGCAGCGGCGCGGCGATGCCGCACAAGGGCCTGGTGGAGCGCGGCTACCCGAAGGGCAGGATCTACCAGACCCACGGCGCGGCGACGCTGGACCTGATCCGCGTCGGCGGCAAGGACGTCGAAGGCTCGTTCGTGTCGTCCGGCCCGGCACTGGTGGCGCCCAAGCTGCCGGACAGCAACCCGAGCAAGGCGATCGGCGTGCGCTTCATCGAGCAGTACGAGAAGGCCTTCGGCCCGAAGAGCGCGAACCAGTTCGGCGCGCATGCGTACGACGCGGCCATCGTGCTGGAGAAGATCATCCCGATGGCGCTGAAGAAGGCCAGGCCGGGCACCAAGGAATTCCGTGCCGCACTGAAGGACGCGCTGGAGACGGCCGGCCGCATCCCGGTGTCGCAGGGCGTGCTGAACTACACGGCGGCCGATCACTTCGGCTTCACGCCCGACACCGGCGTGCTGCTGAAGGTGACGAACGGCGACTGGGAAGTCGTCGCCCGCTGATCGCCCTCCATGGACCTGTCGATCGCGGGCATCCTGCTGCTCGACGGCACGACCAGCGGCGCGGTGTACGCGCTGCTGGCGCTCGCGCTGGTGCTGGTGTTCGCGGTCACGCGGGTGATCTTCATCCCGCAGGGCGAGTTCGTCGCCTACGGCGCGCTGACGCTCGCGATGCTGCAGATGGGCAAGCTGCCCGGCACCGTGTGGCTGCTCGCGCTGATGGCGCTCGCCGCGGCGGCGCTCGACGCGGTGCATGCGCTGCGCGAGGGCCATCGTCCCGCGCGCCTGCTGCGCAACCTGGCGGCCACGCTCGCCTGGCCGGCCGCGGTGACGCTGCTGGCCTGTTGGGCCGCGCCGCGCCAGCTGCCGCTGCCGCTGCAAAGCCTGCTGACGCTGGCGATCGTCACGCCGCTCGGCCCGCTGGTGTACAGGCTCGCCTACCAGCCGCTGGCCGATGCGTCGGTGCTGGTGCTGCTGATCGTCTCGGTCGGCGTGCACTTCGCGCTGACCGGCCTCGGGTTGCTGTTCTTCGGCGCCGAGGGTTTCCGCAACCCGAGTTTCTGGGACGAGCGCTTCAGCCTCGGCCCGCTGGTGCTGTCGGGCCAGACGCTGATCATCTTCATGGTGTCGGCCGCGCTGATCGTCGGGCTGTGGCTGTTCTTCGGCCGCACGCTGCGCGGCAAGGCGCTGCGCGCGACCGCGGTGAACCGGCTGGGCGCGCGGCTGATGGGCATCTCGACCGATGGCGCCGGCCGCTGGAGCATGGGCCTCGCGGCCTTCATCGGCGCGCTGTCGGGCCTGCTGATCGGGCCGACCACGACGATGTTCTACGACACCGGCTTCCTGATCGGCCTGAAGGGCTTCGTCGCGGCGATCTTCGGCGGCCTGGCGAGCTACCCGGGCGCGGCGGCCGGCGCGTTGTTCGTCGGCTGGCTCGAATCCTTCGGCTCGTTCTGGGCCAGCGCCTACAAGGAGGTGATCGTCTTCACGATGATCCTGCCGGTGTTGCTGTGGCGCASCTTCCTGCATGGCGAATCCGATGACGAGTGAGCTGAAGCGGTGGGCGCCGCTCACCCTGCTGGCAGGGTTGCTGGCGCTGTTGCCGGTGCTGCCCGTGCCGGAGTTCTGGATCACGCAGCTCAACTACATCGGGCTGTACGCGCTGGTCGTGATCGGGCTGGTGCTGCTGACCGGCGTCACCGGGCTCACGTCGTTCGGCCAGGCCGCCTTCGTCGGCCTCGGGGCCTACGGCTCGGCCTGGCTGACGCTGAACTGGGGCGTGTCGCCGTGGTTGACGGTGTTTGCCGCGCTCGCGATCACCGCGCTCGCGGCGCTGCTGCTGGGCTGGATCACGCTGCGCATGTCGGGCCACTACCTGCCGCTGGCCACCATCGCGTGGTGCCTGGGCCTGTACTACCTGTTCGGCAACCTGGAGATGCTGGGCAAGTACGACGGCCTGCTGGGCATCCCGCCCATCGTCTTCTTCGGCCTGCCGCTGAACACCGGCCGCAGCTTCTTCTACCTGCTGTGGGCGCTGGTGCTGCTGGCGGCGCTGGCCGCGGTGCGGCTGCTCGATTCGCRCAGCGGCCGGGCCCTTCGCGCGCTGCGCGGCGGCAGCACGATGCCCGAGGCGATGGGCATCGACACCTTCCGCGCCAAGGTCACCGCCTTCGTGCTCGCGGCACTGCTGGCCGGGCTGTCGGGCTGGCTGTTTGCGCACTTCCAGCGCAGCGTCAACCCGTCGCCCTTCGGGCTGAAGATGGGCATCGAGTACCTGTTCATGGCGGTGATCGGCGGCGTCGGCCATGTGTGGGGCGCGCTGGCCGGTGCGGCCGTCGTCAAGCTGATGGAGGACCAGCTGCAGGTGCTGCTGCCGCGGCTGCTGGGCGGCAGCGGCAGCTACGAGGTGATCGTGTTCGGCATCCTGCTGGTGCTGGTGCTGCAGCATGCGCGCGACGGGCTGTGGGCCGCGATCGAGGCGCGGCTGCCGCGCCGTGTGCGGCGCCGCGACTGGGCCGATGCACCGCCGCTGGACGAGGCGCCGCGCCCGCCGCACGGCGAGGTGGTGCTGGATGTGCAGGCGGTGCGCAAGGCGTTCGGCGGGCTGGTGGCCGTCAACGACGTCAGCTTCCAGGTGCGTGCCGGCGAGATCGTCGGGCTGATCGGGCCCAACGGCGCCGGCAAGTCGACCACCTTCAACCTGGTGAGCGGCGTGCTGCCGCTGACGCGCGGCGAGGTGCGCTTGCGCGGCGAGCGCATCGACGGGCTGCCGTCGCGCGGCATTGCGCGGCGCGGGGTGTCGCGCACCTTCCAGCACGTGAAGATGATCCCGGGCATGACGGTGCTGGAGAACGTTGCGCTCGGGGCGCACCGGCGCGGCCGGCGCGGCGTTCTGGCGGCGATGCTGCGGCTGGAGCGCGGCGAAGAGCGCCGGCTGCTGCGCGAAGCCGAGCGGCAGCTGCAGCGCGTCGGGCTGGCGGCGCAGCAGGACGAGCTGGCCGGCAACCTGGCACTCGGGCCGCAGCGGCTGATGGAGATTGCGCGGGCCTTGTGCGCCGACCCGTCGCTGCTGCTGCTCGACGAGCCGGCGGCGGGCTTGCGCCACCAGGAGAAGCGGGCGCTGGCCGGGGTGCTGCGGCAGTTGCGCGCCGAGGGCTTGTCGATCCTGCTGGTCGAGCACGACATGGACCTGGTGATGGACATCAGCGACCGCATCGTCGTGATGGAGTTCGGCACGCAGCTGATGCAGGGCACGCCGGCCGAGGTGCAGGCGAGCGAGGCGGTGCGGGCGTCCTACCTCGGGACGGAGCATTGAGCATGTGGACGGAACCCCCGCTCGCCCTGAGCTTGTCGAAGGGCCGGGCCGAGCCTGTCGAAGCCCTCGACGTGCGCGACCTGCACGCCGGCTATGGCCGCGCCGAGGTGCTGCACGGCATCGGGCTGCAGGCCGCGGCCGGCAGTGTCGTCACCGTGATCGGGCCGAACGGGGCGGGCAAGTCGACGCTGCTGAATGCACTGATGGGCGTGCTGCCCGCGCGCGGCGAGATCCGCTGGCGCGGCCAGGCGCTGCAGCGCGAGCCGCTGGAGGCCCGAGTCGATGCCGGCATCGCGCTGGTGCCCGAGACCCGTGCGCTGTTCGGCAGCATGCCGGTCGAGGACAACCTGCTGCTCGGGGCCTGGCGCTTGCGCGGGACAGGGCGCGGCCCGGTGCAGGCGCGCGATGCGATCGAGCGCGTGTTCGCGCTGTTCCCGCGCCTGCAGGAGCGGCGCCGCCAGCTGGCCGGCACGCTGTCGGGCGGCGAGCGCCAGATGCTGGCCGTGGGCCGCGCGCTGATGGGCGAGCCCTCGCTGCTGATGCTGGACGAGCCCAGCCTGGGCTTGGCGCCGCTGGTGGTGCGCGAGATCTTCCGCACCATCGCCGCGCTGCGCACGACCGGCGTGACCATCCTGCTGGTCGAGCAGAACGCGCGTGCCGCGCTGGAGGTGGCCGACCATGCCTATGTGCTGGAGATGGGCGAGATCGTGCTGCAGGGACCGGCCCGCGAACTCGCGCAGGACCCGCGCGTGATCGACACCTACCTGGGTGCCGCACGCCGGAAGGAGGGCTGATGGCTCGGGGCGACACGCCGCTCGATGCGTCGCGGCTGACCCACCTGGTCGGCTACGCGGCCACGCGGGCGTCGGTGCAGCTGAAGCGCTCGTTCAAGCGCCACCTGGGACCGCTGCAGCTGAAGGCGGTCGAGTTCTCGGTGCTGATGCTGGTGGCGGCCAACGAGCAGGTGAACCAGAAGCAGCTGGGCCAGGCGCTGGACGTGTCGCCGCCCAACATGGCGGTGACGCTGGACCGCATGGTCGAGCGCGGCTGGGTGCAGCGCGTGCGCAGCAGCGACGACCGGCGCGCGCAGCTGATCCAGTTCACGCCGGCCGGGCGGCTGCTGGCCGCGCGCGCGGAAAAGATCGCCGCGACGATGGAGGACGATGCGCTGCAGGTGTTGTCGGCGCGCGAGCGGGCGACGCTGATCCGTCTGCTGATGCGCGTCGCGGTGGGGTCGGCCTAGAGCTGTTCCAGCAGCGCGCCGCGCAGCCCGACCAGCAGCGCCCGCCCGTCGGCGTCGACGCGGAACTCGCCGAACCGCGCGGCGCTCCAGCGCGCCGCTTCGCCTTCGCGGAAGAACCACGCATCGGTCACCAGCACCCAGCGCCCGTCCTTCGGCGTCAGCTCGATGCGCATCTCGCCGGGCGCGAGCGGCGAGCCGTCGTCGATGCGCTTGAGCGCCAGCACGCCGCGCGCATCGCGCTGGCCGACCGCGCGCGGGCGCTGCGTGCTGACCAGCCCGTCGAAGGCGGACTGCAGCTCGCCCGGCACGCGGAAGTTCAGCCGCATGAAGTCGCCTTGCATCAGCGAGCGCGGGTCCACCGGCGCGAGTTCGACGAACACCGGCTCGCCCCGCGCGATCAGCGATTCCTTCTGCCAGATGCCGAGGTTGGCCACCGCCAGCACCGCGACGGCGCTGAGGGCGATGCCGAAGCGCCTGCGATCCGTGGGCCCGGAGGTGGGTGCCGCGGCAGGCCAGCGCCCGCCCCAGCGTGCGAGCAAGGCCAGCAGCACCGCCGCCCCGACCATCAGCGCCGCCTTGTGGGCCAGCGGCCAGGCGAGCTGGTAGTAGAACGCGCCGATGATCCAGGCCGCGGCCACCGCCGCCGCGCTCGCCAGGCGCAGGCGCGCACTGGTGGCGCACAGCGCGAGCAGCAGCCACACCGCGCCCAGCGTGGGCATCAGCGCGGCCAGCAGCACCAGCACCGCGGCGACGCCGACCAGCCACGGCGCGCGCAAGCCCGGCCAGCGCCGCGCTGCGCAGGCCGCGCCGATGGCGGCGAGCGCCAGCGAGGCGGCCTGTTGCAGGCGGCCGGTCCAGTCGCCGCGGCCACCGAGTTCGTGCGCCAGGTCGGCCACGTCGCCCTGGAAGCTGGCACCGACCAGGAAGGTCATGCCCGACCACCAGGCCAGGCCGCACAGCGTGGCGAGCAGCCAGCCGGCAGCGACCGGTTCGACGACCGCGGCGGTTTCCGGGCGCAGCCGCGGCCCGAGCAGGTGCATCGCGAGCCAGGCCGCGACACAGCCATGCCAGGCGAGCCAGAAGGTGGCCAGCCGCGCGGCGCGCGAGCCGTGCCACGGTTCGATGGACAGCGCGAGGACCAGCGCCACCGCCGCCAGTGCGCCCAGCAGCACGCGCAGCCAGCCGGCCCGCACCAGCACCGCGACCGCCAGCGACACCGCGCCGAGCGACGCGAACGCGGCGCCGTCCGGCAGGTCGCGGAACAACCCGAAGGCGAGCGCTCCGCCGCCGACCAGCAGGCCCGGCACCGCGAGCTGCTCGACGAAGGGCGGCACGCTGCGCGAATGCAGCACCGTCACCGCTGCGGCCAGCACCAGCAGCCCGGCGACGTAGGGCCCGGGGCCGCGCTGGAGCAGGTCACCGAGCAGCATGCCGACGACGATGATCAACGGGATCGCGGCCAGCCAGGCGCCCAGGCCGGTCAGCAGCACCACCGGCCAGGGGCGTGCCTCGGGTTGCGGCAGCGGCGTCTCGGGCGGGATCAGGCCCTCCTGGGCGGCCCGCCGCGCGACGGCGGCGAGTTGTTGGCGATCGGTGCTCATGCGCTTGCTCCTTCGGCGCGCGCATGGTGGCGCGACAGGTGCAGCACGCCCGAGACGGTGGCGGCGAGCAGGCCGGCGGCCGCGAGACCCAGCAACAGCATCTCGCCGATGAAGTCGTTGTGCCGCGCGCGGTCGAACAGCAGGTGCGTGAGGCCCGCGATCAGCAGCACGTTCAGCCCCAGCGCCACCGCGCTGAGCCCGTACAGGTCGAAGGTGGCGCGCCGCGCCAGCAGCGCCGCGGCGAGGCCGAGCACGACCAGCGCGGCGGCGTAGTGCATGCCGCTGCGGTCGCCGAAGATGGCCATCGAGCCGCTGAAGCAGATCAGCACCATCGCCAGCGTCACCGCGGTGCGCTCGGCCCAGTCGCCCGAGCCGGTGATGCGCCGCCACGCCGGGTGCAGCGCCGCCACCAGCAGCAACGCGGCCAGCCAGCCGATCAGGTGGGCGGCCAGGTCGTCCGGCTCCAGGCGCCAGCGGTGGCCGGTGTGCGCGACGATCCACAGCGAGATGCCGCTCATCGCGATCAGCGCGAACGGCGCCCACAGCACGTCGCTGCGGGTGCCGAGGCACAGCGGGATGGCCAGCACCGCCCACAGCGCGAACAGCTGCCAGGGGTCGGCACCGGTCTGGTAGGTCTGGCCGAAGTACGCGAACAAGCCACCGATGCACAGCAGCGCCAGCAGCGACAGCGGCACGCGCAGCGTGGGCCGCCACAGCGCGCCGGCGCACATCGCCACCACGCCGCCTTGCAGCAACGCGAAGCGGCCGACTCGGCCGAGCGACTCCCAGTTGGCGGCGACCCAGAAGATCAGGCCCAGGCCGCCGAGCGCCGCGGCCAGCACGGCGATGCCGATCGGCAGCCAGCGGGCGAGCGCTGCGGGCTCGTCGTGCAGCCCGGCCAGGTCTTCCAGGCGCCGGGTGGCGCGGGCATCCAATTGCTGGCCGAGGGCCAGTTCGTACAGTGCAAGGCGCAGGTCCATCGCTCCTCCTGAAGCTGGCGCGATGGTAGCGATGCACCGGTGCCTCTCTCTGGCGATGAACCCGCGGTGCCGCCGGGTGGCACCGGCCGGGGCGCATGGCGATACCGGTATCGCCGGCTAGTCGTTCTCTTCCAGGTTCGCCTTCACCCGCTGCAGCAACCCCACCAGCTGGCGCTGCTCCTCATGGCCGAAGCCGGACACCGCCCGCTCGTTCAGCTTGCGCGCCTGCTTCTGCAGCGTGCGCAGCACGGCCTGGCCGTCGGGCGTCAGCGTCAGCGTCACGCTGCGGCGGTCGGCCGCGTCGGCGGCGCCGTCCAGCAGCCCGCGCTCGCGCAGGCCCTTGATCAGCCGTGCCAGCTGCGCCTTGTCGCGCCCGCTGTGCTGCGCCAGCTCGCTCTGCGTCGCGCCCGGGTGCCGGCCGAAGTAGCCGAGCACCTTGCTCTCCATGTGCGTGATGTCGTGCGGCCCGTCGCGCAGCACCTGGTACTGCTGCGCGCGGTACTGGTGCATCACCGTGTGGATCAGCTCCAGCGCGTCGTCTTCCACGCGGGCTTTGCCCTGATGGTTGACATTGTCATCTTGTTTGCCCATGATGGGGGATATTGTCAACCATTTCGGAAGCAGGCTCCATGACGACAGAAGCATCCACGCGGCGCGTGCAGCGCGTCCAGCACGAGATCCGGCGGCGCGAGCTGCGCGTCGCGCGCGTCGAGACGCCGAGCCCCGGGTTCCGGCGCGTCGTGCTGCAGGGCGAGGCGCTGGCCGGCTTCGTCAGCGCGTCCTTCGACGACCACGTGAAGCTGATGATCGACACCGGCGCGGCCGAGCCGGTGCGCCGCGACTACACGCCGCGCCGCCACGATGCCGCGGCCGGCGAGCTGACGCTGGATTTCGCGCTGCACGACGAGGGCCCGGCCACCGACTGGGCGGCGCGCGTGCAGCCCGGTGACGCGCTGACGGTGGCCGGCCCGCGCGGCTCGTTCATCATCCCGCTCGACTACGACTGGCACCTGCTGGTCGGCGATGCGAGCGCCTTGCCGGCGATCGAGCGCCGGCTGGAAGAACTGCCGGCCACCGCACGCGCGATCGTGCTGCTGCAGCTGGCGCCGGCCGACCGGCGCCCGCTGGCCAGCCGCGCCGACGTGCAGCTGCTGCACGTGGCCGACGACGACGCGCTGATCGCCGCGGCACGTGCGCTGCAGCTGCCGCCGGGCGAGGGCTATGCCTGGTGCGCCGGCGAGGCGTCGACGATGGCGACGCTGCGCCGCGTGCTGGTCGACGAGAAGGGCCATGACCGGCATGCGATCCGCGCGGCGGCGTACTGGAAGCGCGGCGCGATCGCCCACCACGAGAACCTCGATTCCTGAAAGGACTGCGATGTCATCCCGACTGTTGCCGCTCGACGAACACCTGATGGACTACGTGCTCGCGCATTCGATGCGCGAGCATCCTGCCCAGGCCGCGCTGCGCACCGCGACGCGCAAGCACCCGTATGCGACGATGCAGATCTCGCCCGAGCAGGGCCAGCTGATGGCCTTGCTGGTGAAGCTGCTGGGCGCCAGGCGCACGATCGAGATCGGCGTCTTCACCGGCTACAGCGCACTGACGGTGGCGCTGGCGCTGCCCTACGACGGCCGCCTGCTGGCCTGCGACATCAGCGACGAGTACACCCGCATCGGCAAGCCGTTCTGGCAGCAGGCGGGTGTCGCGCACAAGATCGACCTGCGGCTCGCGCCGGCGCTGGAGACGCTCGACGCCTGCCTCGCGGCCGGCGAGGCGGGGCAGTACGACTTTGCCTTCATCGATGCCGACAAGCGCGGCTATGACGCCTACTACGAGCGCTGCCTGCGGCTGCTGCGCAGCGGCGGGCTGATCGCGATCGACAACACGCTGTGGGGCGGTGCGGTGGCGCGGCCGGCGCCCGCGGGCGGCGACACCGAGGCGCTGCAGCAGCTCAACGACAAGCTGCACCGCGACGAGCGGGTCGACCTGTCGCTGCTGCCGGTCGGGGATGGGGTGACGCTCGCGCGCAAGCGCTGACGGGCCCCGGGGCCGCTCAGGGGGCGGACGCCGCAGTCGTCGCCGCGGGCCCGATGTGCTTGTCCAGGAAGGCGAGCAGCGTCTCGTAGACGCGGCGGCGGTCTTCCAGCTCGAAGCCATGGCCCGCGTCCTTGACGGCCATCCATTCGACCGGCTTGCCGGCATCCTTCAGGGCGTCGCGCATCTTCTCGCCATGCTCGATCGGCACGCGGCCGTCGCGTTCGCCGTGGACCAGCAGGACCGGCGCGCGAACGAGGTCGGCGTGCTTCAGCGGCGAGACCGCATCGAGGGCCTGCCGCTGCACCGACGGGTCGCCGA
This sequence comes from Rhizobacter sp. P2_D12, assembly GCF_056404395.1. Classification (NCBI taxonomy): domain Bacteria; kingdom Pseudomonadati; phylum Pseudomonadota; class Betaproteobacteria; order Burkholderiales; family Sphaerotilaceae; genus Rhizobacter; species Rhizobacter sp. P2_D12. The sequence goes on from NZ_JBFUEB010000017.1 coordinate 69,408, forward strand.
TGCGCTTGCGGGTCAACGTCATCACGTCCTTGTTCTTGCGGAAGTCGGCATCCTTGACGAACAAGCTGATGTCGGTCACGCCGGCGACGCTGACACCGCAGCGGAAGAGATCGGGCGTCTTGACCAGGCCCCACAGTGCGGCATAGCCGCCGTAGGACGCGCCGTAGATGCAGATGCGCTTCGGATCGACGAGTTTCTGGTCGATCAGGTAGCGCACCCCGGCGCTGATGTCGTCCTGCATGCTGCGGCCCCATTGCTGGTAGCCGGCCTCCTCGAACTTGCGGCCGAAACCGCTCGAGCCGCGGAACTGGGGCTGGAAGACGGCGTAGCCGCGTTGGGCGAGCACCTGCACTTCTTCATCCCATCCCCAGAGGTCGCGCGTGACCGGGCCGCCGTGGATCAGCACGACCAGCGGCGGCAGCGCGGCCGGGTTGCCGTCGGCCGGTCGCGTGAAATAGGCGGGAATGCTCAGGCCGTCGGACGACGGGTAGCGCAGGGCCTGCATCGGCCGCATCGTCGCCGGGTCGGCTTCCGTGCGGAACTTCGCGACCTCGCGCAGCGTCATGTCCTGCGTGTCGAGCAGCATCCAGCGGCCCGGGTCGATGTCCGCAAACGACAGGATCAGCAGCTTGCCGTTCGACCTGCCGCTGACGATGTGATTGATGTGGCCCGGCAGCGCAGCATCGATGGCCTTCTGCAAGCCCGCCATGCGTGCGTCCAGCCAGACCTGGGTGGGCTTCAGCCCCGAGGTCGTGATGCGAAGCAGCTCCTGGTTGCCCTCGTCCGCGTCTTTTCCGGTGACCGAGGCGAGATCCTGCGTGTCGGCGCCCGCCAGCATCTCGAGATGGCGGCCGGTGGCCACGTCATGGCTGAACAGCGCCGTGGTGTCACGTCCCTCGCGGGAGAACACCAGCAGCGTGTCCGGCTTGCTGCCGAAGGCGATCGGCCACCAGCGTTGCTCGGTGATCCCGAATTYGGCGATCCGGCGGAATGCGGAGTTGCCATCGCCGCGGTACCAGTAGATGACCCGGGTGTTGTCCGACCAGATCGTGCGGTCCAGCGTGGCGACGAAACGCAGCACCCCTTGTTCGTCGAAGAGGTTCTGCAAGCGGTAGCCGTTCACCCCGTGATCGTCCGGGATCGACTTGCCCGTCACCGCATCGACGCGGGCGTAGCTGTAGGCGATGCGGCCTTTTCGCATCAGCACCACGTTGCGCAAGTCGCCGACATCCGGGACCCGCCCCATGAACCAGTCGCCGAGCGCCGAGACGCGCTTACCCTCCAGGTCGACGGCCAGCGTCTCTTCGTGGCTGTAGTCGATGGCCAGCAACTCGTTGTTGATCCAGGCGGTGGACAGGATGATGTGCCAGGGGCTGACCTTCGCGCTCGACTCGTCGATCTTGCGGGCCGCGAGCGTGCCGGTGTCGATCACGAACACGGCGTTGTTGTCGCCCGTGTACCCCAGCGCGACGATGTGCTTGCCGTCCGGCGAGAGCTTCAGGTCATAGAAGCCGCGCGGGTTGGTCAGCTTGAGAATCAGCGGATCGGTGGACCCCGCCTTGTCGGCGGCCGAGGCCGCGCTTGCAAGCAAAGACAGCAGCAGCGCGCAGGCCGCGTTGAAAAGCCTCATGGCATGTGTTGGCTGCATCCGTGCAGCGCCCTCCCGGGGCCGCATTGTGCGACACGAAACCTGGCCTCAGCCCCACACCTCCTGCGCCGTCTCCACCACCAGCCGCAGCTTCGCCCGCTGCGCCTCCACCGCGATGTCGTTGCCGTGCACCGTGCTGCTGAAGCCGCATTGCGGCGACAGGCACAGCTGCTCCAGCGGCACGTACTTCGCGGCTTCGTCGATGCGCCGCTTCAGGTCGTCCTTCGACTCCAGCTCGCCCAGCTTGGTCGTCACCAGCCCCAGCACCACCGTCTTGCCCTTGGGCAGGAAGCGCAGCGGCCGGAAGTCGCCGCTGCGCGCATCGTCGTACTCCAGGAAGTAGGCGTCGACGTGCATCTCCGACAGCAGCGCCTCGGCCACCGGCTCGTAGCCGCCCTGCGCCGCCCAGGTGCTCTTGAAGTTGCCGCGGCACAGGTGCACCGCCAGCGTCATGCCGGCCGGCTTCTGCGCCACCACGCGGTTGATGAAACCCGCATAGCGGTGCGGCAGCTCGTCCGGGTCGTCGCCGCGCTGGCGCGCTGCCTCGCGCATCTTGTCGTCGCACAGGTAGGCGAGGTTGGTGTCGTCCATCTGCACGTAGGTGGCGCCGGCCGCGGCCAGCGAACGCAGCTCGTCGCCATAGGCATCGGCGACGTCCTGGTAGAACGGTTCCAGGTCCGGGTAGTGCTCGCGGCTGATGCCGGCCCGCCCGCCGCGGAAGTGCAGCATCGTCGGCGACGGGATCGTCACCTTCGGCGTGCGCCGCGTCTGCGACTTCAGGTACGCGAAGTCGGCGCGCTGGATGTCCTTCACATGCCGCACCTTGTCGATCACCCGCATCACCGGCGGCGCGAGCTCTTCGGTGCCGTCGGGCTTCTTCACCGTCACCGGGATGTCGGTCTTCACGCCGCCCAGCTGCTCCAGGAAATCGATGTGGAAGTAGGTGCGGCGGAACTCGCCGTCGGTGATGCTCTGCAGCCCCACGTCCTCCTGGAACTTGACGATCTCGGTGATCGCGCGGTCTTCCACCGCACGCAGTTCGGCCGCGCCGATCTGCTTCGTGCGAAAGCGCTCGCGCGCCTCCAGCAGGTATTTCGGCCGCAGGAAGCTCCCCACGTGATCCGCCCGGAAAGGGGCCCCATGACGCTCGCTCATGCCTGTCTCCTGATGAGGGTTCACCGCGATGCGCGGTGGCCGGAATTCTGCTCGAATGTTCTTATATAGAACATGAGTGCTGTATACGAACCTTGATGCTAGCATCCGGCCTCGGATTCGCTGCATCATCCCACCGCCTTCAAATCCCGGAGACAAACGCATGCACAAGCGCACCGTCCTGCGGCAGCTCGCCGCGGCGGGGCTGGCCTCGAGCCTGCCCCTGGCCTTCCACCGCAGCGCGCTGGCCCAGGCCAAGCCGTTCAAGATCGGCTTCATCCTCCCGATGACCGGCCAGTCGGCGTCCACCGGGCGGCAGATCGAGGCGGCTGCCCGGCTGTACCTGGCGCAGAACGGGGCGACGGTGGCGGGCCGCAAGATCGAGCTGATCATCAAGGACGATGCCGGCGTCGCCGATTCGACGCGGCGCATCGCGCAGGAGCTGGTGGTCAACGACAAGGTCGACGTGCTGGCCGGATTCGGGCTCACGCCCCTCGCCTTGGCCACCGCGCCGATCGCCACGCAGAGCAAGACGCCGATGGTGGTGACGGCCGCGGCCACGTCCATCGTCACCGAGCAGTCGCCGTACATCGTGCGCACCAGCTTCACGCTGCCGCAGGTGACGCTGGGCATCGCCGAATGGGCCGGCAAGAACAAGATCAAGAAGGCCGTCACGATGGTGGCCGACTACGCACCCGGCATCGATGCCGAGAAGACCTTCAAGGACCGCTTCCGGCTGAACGGCGGCGAGATCGTCGGCGAGATCCGCTCGCCGTTGCGCAACCCCGATTTCGCGCCCTTCCTGCAGAAGGTGCGCGATGCCGCCCCGGATGCGGTGTTCGTGTTCCTGCCGTCGGGGCAGGGCGCGGCCTTCATGAAGCAGTTCGCCGAGCGCGGGCTCGACAAGGCCGGCATCCGGCTGATCTGCACCGGCGACGTCACCGACGACGATCAGCTCAACGACATGGGCGACGTGGCGCTGGGCGTGGTCAGCTCGCACCACTACTCGGCCTCGCACCCGTCGGCGGCGAACAAGAAGTTCGTCGACGCCTTCCAGGCGGCCAACAAGTTCCGCCCCAACTTCATGGGCGTGGCCGGCTACGACGGCATGCGCGTGATCCTGAAGGCGCTCGAAGCCACCAAGGGCGCGGGCGGCGGCGATGCGCTGCTGGCCGCCATGAAGGGCCAGGTGTTCGAGAGCCCGCGCGGCCCGGTGATGATCGACGCGCAGACGCGCGACATCGTGCAGGACGTCTACATCCGCAAGGTCGAGCGCGTGAACGGCCAGCTCTTCAACCAGGAGTTCGACGTGCAGAAGGCCGTGAAGGACCCGGGCAAGACCAAGTAATGCTCACGCTGCTGTTCGACGGCATCGCCTACGGCATGCTGCTGTTCGTGCTGGCCGTGGGGCTGGCGGTGACGCTGGGCCTGATGAACTTCGTCAACCTGGCGCACGGCGCGTTCGCGATGGCCGGCGGCTACGTCACCGTGCTGCTGATGAACCGGCTGGGCGTGCCCTTCCTGTGGACGCTGCCGGCCGCGTTCGTCCTCACCGCGCTGGCCGGCGCGCTGCTCGAGCGCACGCTGTACCGGCCGATGTACGCCAGGCCGCACCTCGACCAGGTGCTGTTCTCGATCGGGCTGGTGTTCATGGCGAGCACGGCGGTGGACTGGTTCATCGGATCGCAGCAGCAGATGATCCAGGTGCCGCCGTACCTGCAGGGCCGGTTCGATTTCGCGGCGGTGGGCATCGGCAAGTACCGGCTCTTCATCATCGTGCTGTGCGCGCTGCTGACGATCGCGCTGCAGGCGGTGCTGACGCGCACCCGCTTCGGCAGCCGGCTGCGCGCCGCAGTCGATGACCCGCGCGTTGCGCAGGGCCTGGGCATCAACACCAGCCAGGTGTTCCTGCTGACCTTCGCGGTCGGCTCGGGCCTGGCCGGCCTGGGCGGTGCGCTCGGCGCCGAGGTGCTGGGCCTGGACCCGGGCTTCCCGCTCAAGTTCATGATCTATTTCCTGATCGTCGTGTCGGTCGGCGGCACGACGACGATCACCGGCCCGCTGCTGGCCGCCTTGCTCCTGGGCATCGCCGACGTGATGGGCAAGTACTACGTGCCCAAGCTCGGCGCCTTCATCGTCTACACCTTGATGATCATCATCCTGACGCTGCGCCCGCAGGGGCTGTTCGGGCGGAGCGCCGCACGATGACCGTCCGCGAATCCCTGGCCGCCGCGTCGGCCTGGCGCTGGTGGGAGTTCGTGCTGGGCGGCCTGGCGCTCGCGTCCTGCCTGTTCGCCGGCGAGCATGCGCTGCTGCTCAACGAGATCGCGATCCTCGCGCTGTTCGCGATGTCGCTCGACCTGGTGCTGGGCTACGCCGGCGTGGTGTCGCTCGGCCATGCGGCCTTCTTCGGCTTCGGGGCCTACACCGCGGCGCTGTTCGCCAAGCACGTGATGCCGGATCCGCTGGTCGGGCTCGTCGTCGCGATCGCGGCGGCGGCGCTGCTCGGCGCCGTCAGCAGCGTGCTGATCCTGCGCGGCTCCGACCTGACGCGGCTGATGGTGACGCTGGGCGTCGCGTCGGTGCTGTACGAACTCGCCAACAAGCTGGATGGCCTGACGGGCGGCACCGACGGCCTGCAGGGCGTCGTGATGGGCCCGCTGCTCGGCCGCTTCGAGTTCGACCTGTACGGTCGCACCGCCTATGCCTACAGCCTGGCGGTGCTGGTGCTCGCGCTGCTGCTGGCGCGCCGCGTCGTGCATTCGCCGTTCGGCGTCTCGCTGAAGGCGCTGCGCGACAACCGGCTGCGTGCCACCAGCATCGGGCTGTCGGTGCATGCGCGGCTGGCCGCGGTCTATACCTTGGCGGCGGCGCTGGCCGGGGCGGCGGGCGCACTGCTGGCGCAGACCAGCGGCTTCGCGTCGCTCGACGTGCTGGACTTCCACCGCAGCGCCGACGTGCTGCTGGTGCTGGTGATCGGCGGTACCGGCTACCTGTATGGCGGCATCTTCGGCGCGATCGCGTTCAAGCTGCTGCACGACCTGGTCTCGGCCTGGACGCCGCAGTACTGGACCTTCTGGCTCGGCCTGTTCCTGGTGGTCCTGATGCTGGTCGGGCGCGACCGCCTGGTCAGGCCGTGGACCTGGCATCGGAGGCGCGCATGAGCCCGCCGGGCCGCCCCCAGGGCGAATACCGCAGTGCGCTGCACGAAGGTACGCCAGTGAGCGTCGTGCTCGAGACCCGCGGCCTGGTGAAGCGCTTCGGCGGCCTGGCCGCCACCCACGACGTGTCGCTGGCGATCGAGACCGGCGCGCGCCATGCGCTGATCGGCCCGAACGGCGCCGGCAAGACCACGCTGATCAACCTGCTGACCGGCGTGCTGGCGCCGAGTGCCGGCACGATCTCGCTCGACGGGCAGGACATCACCCGCCTCGCGCCGCACCAGCGCGTGCGCCGCGGCCTGGTGCGCACCTTCCAGATCAACCAGCTGTGGGGCGAGCTGACGCCGCTGCAATCGCTGGCGCTGACGGTGTCGGCGCAACGCGGTGCGAGCGCGCGCTGGTGGCAGCCGCTGGGCCGCGATGCCGGCGTGGCCGACGCCTGCGAGGCCTTGCTGAAGCAGTTCCGGCTCGACGACGTGATGGACCGCAAGGTCGCTCTGCTCGCCTACGGCAAGCGCCGGCTGCTGGAGATCGCCACCGCCCTGGCCTGCAAGCCGCGCGTGCTGCTGCTCGACGAGCCGGTGGCCGGCGTGCCCGAGGGCGAGCGCCAGGAGATCTTCGACACCATCAACGCCTTGCCGGCCGATGTTTCCATCCTGCTGATCGAGCACGACATGGACCTGGTCTTCAACTTCGCGCGCCGCGTGTCGGTGCTGGTCAACGGCGCGCTGTTCGCCGATGGCGACGTGCAGGCGATCTCGAACGACCCGCGCGTGAAGGCGGTGTACCTGGGGCAGGGCGAGGCCGGCCATGCCTGAGCTGCTGCTGCGCGTGGAGGGATTGACATCCGGCTACGGCGAGGCCGTGGTGGTGCAGGGCGTCGACCTGGAACTGGCGGCCGGCCAGTCGCTCGCGCTGCTGGGGCGCAACGGCACCGGCAAGACGACGCTGATGAACACGCTGGTCGGCGTGACGCGCCGGCATGCCGGGCGCATCGTGCTGGCCGGGCAGGACATCAGCGCGACGGCACCGTACCGGCGCGCCGCGGCCGGCATCGGCTGGGTGCCGCAGGAGCGCAACATCTTCAAGTCGCTGACGGTCGAGGAGAACCTGAGCGCCGTCGCCCGGCCCGGCCCGTGGAACGTGGCGCGTGCGTACGAGATGTTCCCGCGCCTGGCCGAGCGGCGCGGCAACCTGGGCAGCCAGCTGTCCGGCGGCGAGCAGCAGATGCTGGCGGTGGCGCGCGCGCTGATGCTGAACCCGAAGCTGCTGCTGCTGGACGAGCCGCTGGAGGGGCTGGCGCCGATCATCGTCGAAGAGCTGCTGCGCTCGATCGCGCGCGTGGTGCGCGACGAGGGGCTGTCGGCCATCATCGTCGAGCAGAACCCGCGCATGATCCTGCCGATCACGCAGCAGGCGGTGGTGCTGGACCGGGGGGCGGTGGTGCACCGCGGCGACAGCGCGGCACTGCTGGCGGATCCGGGTCAGCTGGAGCGCTGGCTGGCCGTTTCGAGGCATTGAGGGACGATCCCCGGAGGCCAATCCGGGAATCGTCCAACTGAGCAATCCGCGTTGCGCTCGCAGAGAAGCCTGCGCCTACAGTCAGGCCGCTCGTCACCTGACCCGTCATGCGCAACCAGTCCGAACAGTCCTACCGCCGCCGCGTCAACCGCGTGGTCGCCCACGTCCATGCGAACCTGGCGTCCGACCTGGACAGCAGCGTGCTGGCCGACATTGCCGCGATGTCGCGCTTCCACTTCCACCGCGTGTTCTCGGCGATGACCGGCATGACGCCGGCGCACTACGTGCTGCGCATGCGGCTCGCAGCCGCGATCGAGGCCTTGCGAAGCGGCAGCGCGCCGATCGGCCAGATCGCGCTCGACTGCGGCTTCGACGGCGGCACCACGCTCGCGCGCGCCCTGCGCCGCGCGCACGGCGTGTCGCCGAGCGGCGCCCGCGAGGCGCTGCTGGACCCGCGCCTGTCGGCACAGGTGACGGCACCCTCCCCCCGCCCTCCCAGGAGAAAGACCATGCTTGCACCGACCCTGCGCGACCTGCCCGAACGCCAAGTGCTCTGCGCCACCGAGCGCGGCGCGATCGACAACGACATGAGCGCCGCGGCGCAGCGCGCCTTCGGCCGCCTGTTCCCCGCCCTGCACGCGCTGGGGTTGGACGAGCGCCAGACCGCTTGCCTCGCCATCTGCCCGGACGAGATCAAGGGCTTCGACGACCCGGACGCGCGCTTCATCGCGGCCGTCGCCTTCACCGGCCCGCCGCCCGACCTGGCGAGCGTCGACGACATCGACTGCCAGCTCATCCCCGCCGGCCGCTGGGCCGTGTTCCGCCACACCGGGCCGTACAACACGCTGTGGCAGACCTGGCGCGCGATCTACCGCGACTGGGTGCCGTCGGCCGCCGTCGAGCTGCGCGATGCGGCGCCCTTCGAGGACTACGTCAACGACCCCCGCGAGCTGCCGCCCGAGCAATTGATCACCGACATCCACGTGCCGATCCGCTGAGCGCGCTCACGCCTCGAGCGCGAGCCCGACGTAGTTCTCGGCCAGTGCGGTGGCGGCCGCCTCGGAGTGCAGCAGGTAGCCGATCTCGGCCTCCTGCACCTTCTGGCCGAACTCGCCGCCGTCCGGGAAGCGGTGCATCAGCGACGTGAACCACCACGAGAAGCGCACCGCGTTCCAGACGCGGCGCAGGCAGCGCTCCGAATAGCGGTCGATGCCGGTATCGCCGTGCCCCTGGTAGTGCTCGATCAGCCCCTGCGACAGGTACTGCACGTCGGAGGCGGCCAGGTTCAGGCCCTTCGCGCCGGTGGGCGGCACGATGTGCGCCGCATCGCCGGCCAAGAACAGCCGCCCGAAGCGCATCGGCTCGGCGACGAAGCTGCGCAGCGGCGCGATGCTCTTCTCGATGGACGGGCCGGTCACCATGCGCTCGGCCGCTTCGGGGTCGAGCCGGCGCCGCAGTTCGTCCCAGAAGGCCTGGTCGCTCCATTGCGCCGGCGTGTCGTCCAGCGGGCACTGGATGTAGTAGCGGCTGCGCGTCAGCGAGCGCATGCTGCACAGCGCGAAGCCGCGCTCGTGGTTCGAATAGATCAGCTCGTGCGAGACCGGCGGCGTCTCCGACAGCACGCCCAGCCAGCCGAACGGGTAGCTGCGCTCGAACACCTTCAGTGCCGGCGCCGGCACGCTGGCGCGGCTCACGCCGTGGAAGCCGTCGCAGCCGGCGATGAAGTCGCATTGCAGTTCGTGCGCGATGCCGTGCTGGCGCCAGGTGACGCGCGGCGCGTTGCCGTCGAAGCCGTGCAGTTGCACCTCCTCGGCCTCGTAGACGGTGGTGGCACCGCAGGCGCTGCGCGCTTCCATCAGGTCGCGCGTCAGCTCGGTCTGGCCATAGACCATCACCTGGCGCCCGCCGGTCAGGCGGTGCAGGTCGATGCGCTGGCGCGTGTTGCGGAATCCGAGGGCGAAGCCGCCGTGCACCAGCCCCTGTGCATGCATGCGCTGGCCGACGCCGAGCTGGTCCATCAGGTCGACCGTGCCCTGTTCCAGCACGCCGGCGCGGATGCGGCCCAGCACGTACGAGGCGCTGCGCTGCTCGAGGATCACCGCGTCGATGCCGGCCTGGTGCAGCCGCTGGCCGAGCAGGAGGCCGGAGGGCCCGCCGCCGATGATCGCCACTTGCGTCCTCATGGGCGTCCTCACAGCACCGTGCGCAGGCTGGCCTGCGCATGCAGCAGCGCCGGCAGCGAGCCCTCGACCAGCTGGTCCATCGTCACGCGGGCCGCGTGCACGCTGACGTTCATCGCCGCGAGCACCTCGCCGCGGTAGTTCTTCAGCGGGACCGAGATGGTGCGCAGGCCGAGTTCCAGCTCCTGGTCGACGATGGCATAGCCCTGCGAGCGGGCGCGCGCGATCTCGATGCGCAGGCGCTCGGGCAGCGTCACGGTGTTGGGGGTCAGCGGTTCCAGCTTCTGGCGTGCGATCCACGCATCGACCTCGGCCTGCGGCAGCGCACTCAGCAGCACGCGGCCGTTGGCGGTGCAGTACGCCGGCACGCGCGTGCCGGGCTGCAGCGTCGACGACACCACACGCCCGGCGCTGGTGGCGGCGATGCAGATCACGTCGTTGCCATCCAGCACGCCGGCCGACGAAGCTTCCTTCAGCGCGTAGGCCAGCTTGTGCAGCTCGGGCTGCACGATGCGCGGCAGCCGCGCCGAATGCATGTAGCTCTGGCCCATGCGCAGCACCTTGGGCGTCAGCGCGTACATCTTGCGGTCGCTGGTGACGTAGCCCAGGTGTTCGAGCGTGATCAGATAGCGGCGGGCGGCGGCGCGCGTCAGGCTGCAGCGCGCGGCGACCTCGCTGATGGTCAGGCGCGGGCGGTCCTGGTCGAAGGCCTCGATGACGGCCAGGCCTTTCTCGAGGCCGGCGATCAGGTCGCGCTTTTGCGGCGGGGCCTTGCCGTCTCCGCCCGGCACCGGCAGATCGATCTCCGGCCCGGTGTCGTCGGGCGTGTTGGGTTCGCGATCGTTCATCATCAACTGCCGACTCCGATGTGCGCCAATCGCCCAACTTGCGCGCTGCATCGACCGGATCGACCGTCGCAGGCTTGCGGGCCGGATCAATGTAGCCTACCTTCCGTCCGCAGAGTTCGAAATTCAAACGTGCGGGCGATTAGCGCACAAGAGGAGACCTGAATGCAGTTCGATGACGTGGAGCCGGGTGTCTGGCCGAGCGGGATCCATTCCCCGTATCTCTCCACCCGCAGCCGCGGGCCGCTGCAGCCGCCGGTGCGCGTGCGGGCACCGGTGCCGGCGAACCAGGGCGTGGCCTTCGCGCCATCGCTGGTCGGCGCGAAGGACCTGGACCTGACGCGCCAGGGGCAGGGGGCGCCGCTGGGCGAGAAGATCCTCGTCACCGGCCGCGTGGTGGACGAGGACGGCCGGCCGGTGCGGCGTTCGCTGCTGGAGGTGTGGCAGTGCAACTCGGCCGGGCGCTACTGGCACCAGAAGGACCAGCACGATGCGCCGCTCGACCCGAACTTCCATGGCCTCGGGAAGATGTTCACCGACGACGACGGCCGCTACCGCTTCGTGACGATCAAGCCGGGCCCGTACCCTTGGGGCAACCACGACAAGGCATGGCGGCCGGCGCACATCCATTTCTCGCTGTTCGGCAACGTGCTTGCGCAGCGGCTGGTGACGCAGATGTATTTCGCGAACGATCCGCTGTTCCGCCACGACCCCATCTACCAGAGCATTCCCGACCCGGCGGCGCGCGAGCGCCTGGCCGCGCACCTGAACATGGCGTACACCGACGGCGGAACGGCGCTGGGGTATGAATTCAACATCGTGCTGCGCGGCCGCGACGCGACGCCGATGGGCCTGTGAGCGAGGACGGCATGACGCACAAGATCACTTCGTCGCAGACCATCGGTCCGTTCCCGCACGAGGCCTGGCGCTGGGCCGAAACGCTGTCGCAGGCCGGCAGCACGGCCGCGCAGCGCGTGACGATCGCCGGCACGATGTTCGACGGCCAGGGCGTGCCGGTCAGCGATGGCTGGGTGGAGGCCTGGACGCCGGAGGCGGTCTCGGCCGAAGGGGAGCGGCCGATCCCGGGCTTTCGCCGCCATGCCACCGGCGAGGACGGCGGCTTCCGTCTCGAGCTGTCGCTGCCCGCGCGCCCGCGGCCGGGCGAACCGGTGGCCTGGATCACGCTGTTCGGGCGCGGCATCCTGAAGCACCAGTTCAGCGCGGTGTTCCTGGCCGACGCGCCGGGGCTCGCGACCTCGGACCTGCTGGACCAGTTGCCGGCGGCGCGGCGCGACACGCTGGTCGCGCAGCGCCAGCCCGACGGCAGCTACCGCTGGGACATCCACCTGCAGGGCGAACGGGAAACGGTGTTCCTCGACTTCATGTAGCCCGGATGCCAATCCCGGGGGACGGGGCATGTGCGCCGGCGATCAGCGCATCCATCGCGACCGCCTGCGCGAGCGAATCGTCGAGCGTGATGTGCAGCGGCTCGTGGCCCAGCGCCGCCGCCTCGAAGTGCCGCACCATCAGCGCATAGGGGTCGCAGGGGGCGAAGCGCTCGACGTGGTCGCCGATGCGCAGCACGGCCTCGACGTCCTTCCAGCCGAACGGGGTTTCGAGGCGCAGGATGCCGTCGCGCAGCAGGGCCTCGAACTGCGTGTGCGGCGGCAGCGAGAACGCGCAGTCGAAGTGGCCGGTGACCTCGCCGTGCTGCGTGTCGAAGCGCAGCACCGCGTGGGCCGCGTGGTCGACGCGACCGCCGGCGGCATCGGGCGGGGTCAGCCCGGCGCTGACGCAGACCACCGCCGGCTCGACGCCGGCCAGCAGGCGCATCAGGCTGAGCGGGTAGCAGCCCAGGTCGTACAGCGCGCCGCCGCCCAGGCGCTGGCTCCAGCGCACGTCGCTCGGGTCGTGCAGCGTGCAGGTGAAGTGGCTGCGCATCCACTTCAGCGGGCCCGAGGCCTCGTCGCGCACGATCGCGCGGGCGCGCGCCAGCTGCGGGTGGAAGCGGTGCATGAAGGCCTCCATCACCAGGCGCTTCGCGGCGAAGCAGGCGTCCTGCATCTGCCGCACCTCGGCCGCGCTGAGCGCCAGCGGCTTCTCGCACAGCACGTGCTTGCCGGCGCGCAATGCGGCCAGCGTCAGCGGCAGGTGGGCGTGGTTGGGCAGCGCGATGTAGACGGCATCGATGTCGTCGCGCGCCAGCAGCGCGTCGTAGCCGAGGGCGTGCGGGATGCGGTGCGTGTCGGCGAAGATCGCGCCGCGCAGCGGATCGCTGCAGCCGACGGCGACGATCTCGCTGCCGGTGCTGCGGAACGCGGGGATCAGGGCCGAGGCGGCGATGCGGGCGGCGCCGATCAGGCCCCAGCGCAGGGTTGGATGAGGTGTCATGGCGGCGTGTGTTGCAGGGTCCATCGTGCCACCAGTTCCTGCTCGCGCGCGAGCGTCAGCTTGCCGTCGCGCCGCGGATCGTCGGCGGCCGGCAGCGGCTGCGCGAGGATGTCCGCCGCCGTGTCGGCCAGCGGCCTTGTCGAGAGCCCCGCCGCGCGCGCCCGCGCCACGCTGACGGCGAGAAAGCCCTGCGCGTCCGGTTCGCTGTCGGGGATCCACAGCGGCAACTCGCTCCACATGCGCACGCCCTCGGCGCGCAGGAAGGCGTCGTCGACGGCGCACGGCGTCGCGCATGCGTGGCCGGCGCGCCGGGCCGCGGCGAGGCACGCGTCGATCAAGCGCGGCCAGGTCAGCGGCCCGTCCACCGGCCCGGTCGCATTGAAATCGCCGCGCTGGCCGTCGGCCAGCAGCGCCAGCATCCACGCCGCCAGGTCGCGCACGTCGATCACCTGCAGCTGCGACGACGAACGCGGCACCAGCATCGTGCCGCCCGCGGCAGCCCGCCACGGCCAGTGGCTGAAGCGCCCGGTCGGGTCGCCGGGTCCGACGATCAGGCCCGGCCGGACGACCAGCGCGCGCTCGCCCCACGCGCCGCGCAAAGCCGCTTCGCAGGCCGCCTTCTGCGCGCCGTAGTGCGCGATGCTGCGGTCGTCGGGTGCGATGCCGTCGAACGAGGCCAGTGCCGCGCCTTCGTCCTCGCCGACCCGCACCAGCGACGCGTAGGCCGAGATGCTGGAGACGAACAGGTACTGCCCCGCGTCCGCCAAGGCTTCGGCGCTGCGCCGCACGTCGCCGGGCAGGTAGCCGCTGGTGTCGACCACGGCGTCGAAGCGGCGCCCGCGCACGCTGCCGAGGTCCTGCTGCCGGTCGCCGGCCAGCACCTCGACGTCCGCCGGCCACGCGCTGCGTGCCAGGCCGCGGTTGAACACCGTCACCGCATGCCCGGCCGCGCGCGCCGCGTCGACGACGGCCGCGCCGAGGAAGACTCCGCCTCCCAGCACCAGCAGCCTCATATGGACACCGGCAAGGGCGACGGCGCCTTCACCTCTTCCATGCAGATCATCGAACGCACGTCGTCGACGCCCGGCACTTGCATCAACCGGTCGGTCAGGAACTGGCTCAGGCTCTTCAGGTCCTGCGCGACCACCTTCAACAGGTAGTCGCTGTCACCCGACACCGTGTGGCATTCGAGGATCTGCGGGAAGGCGCGGATGTCGGCCTCGACCTCGCGCACGCGGCCGAACTGGCCGCCGTCGATGTTCAGGCTGACGTAGGCCATCACGCCCAGCCCGAGCGCCTGCGGCTCGACCTGGGCCCGGTAGCCGCGGATCACGCCGCGCTCTTCCAGCGCGCGCACGCGCCGGAAGCACTGCGGCGCCGACAGGTGGACCTGCGCCGCCAACTCCACGTTGCTGGCGCGGCCATCCGCCTGCAACGCTTCCAGAATCTTGCGGTCCAGGCCATCGATGGATCCGATACTCATGATTTCATCCTGGTGAATGCACGAATCGTGCTTCATTGGCGCGGAAGGTGCAAGTTTTGGAAAGCAAATTTCGCCGTCTCGTCCGTAGACTGTGAGTGGTCGCTCTACAGCCGGATCAGGAGAACACATGACCACCGCCGCCCGCGCAGCCGCCCTTCAAGCCCGCCACGCCTCGCCCATCGCGCTGGAGCAGCGGCATGGTGCCCACAACTACCACCCGCTGCCGGTGGTGCTGGTGCGCGGCGAGGGCGTGCACCTGTTCGACGAGCACGGCAAGCGCTACCTCGACATGATGTCCGCCTACTCGGCCGTCAGCTTCGGCCACAGCCACCCGGTGCTGGTGCAGGCGCTGACGGCGCAGGCGCAGAAGCTGGCCGTCACCAGCCGAGCCTTCCACACCGACCGGCTCGGTCCGTTCTTGCAAGCGCTGTGCCGCATCACCGGCGTGGCGCGTGCGCTGCCGATGAACAGCGGTGCCGAGGCGGTCGAGACGGCGATCAAGGCGGCGCGCAAGTGGGCCTACAAGGTCAAGCGCGTGCCCGAGGGCCAGGCGCAGATCATCGTCGCCGAAGGCAACTTCGCCGGGCGCACGACCACCATCGTCGGCTTCTCGACCGAGGCGCAATACCGCGACGGCTTCGGCCCGTTCGCGCCCGGGTTCAGCACGGTGCCGTTCGGCGACGCGCGCGCGCTGGAGGCGGCGATCACGCCGAACACGGCCGCCTTCATCGTCGAGCCGATCCAGGGTGAGGCCGGCATCATCGTGCCGCCGGCCGGCTATCTGAAGGCGGTGCGCGAGATCTGCACGCGCCACGACGTGCTGATGATCTGCGACGAGGTGCAGACGGGCCTTGGCCGCACCGGCAGGACGCTCGCCTGCGAGCACGACGGCGTGCTGCCCGACGGCCTGATGCTGGGCAAGGCGCTCGGCGGCGGGCTGTTGCCGGTCAGCGCTTTCCTGGCGCGCGAGGACGTGATGGCGCAGTTCACGCCCGGCGACCACGGCAGCACCTTCGGCGGCAACCCGCTGGCGGCGGCGGTGGGCCTGGCGGCGCTGGACCTGTTGGAACGCGAGCAGCTCGCACGGCGCGCGCAGGAGCAGGGCGAGTACCTGATGGCCCAGCTGTGGAAGCTGCGCCACCCGGCCATCGCCGACATCCGTGGCCGCGGGCTGTTGATCGGCGTGCAGATCGACCCGGCGTTCGCGAGCGCGCGCGAGGTCTGCGAGCGCTTGATGGACGAGGGCGTGCTGACCAAGGACACGCACCACACGGTGGTGCGACTGGCGCCGCCGCTGGTGATCGAGCGGGCGCAGATCGACGAGGCGGTGAATGCGTTGCGGCGCGTGCTGCAGGCGATCGACGCGAAGGCGGGCGCGCGCAGCGAAGCGGCGGCAGCGTAAGCTCGGGGCGATGGGTCTCATCGCCTCCTTTTCCAGATACAAGAGCCAGGCCTTTCGCTGGCAGCGTGGCCGCCAGGGCACGGGCTACGACAAGATGCTGCTGCTGACGGCGCGCTGGCCGCTCGGTTTCGACAGCTACCTGCTGCGCTACCCCGAAGGCTCGGAGATCCCGCCGCACACCGACCCGGTGCAGGCGCGGCGGCACTACCGGCTGAACATCGTCGTCAAGGCCTCGCCCTCCGGCGGCGAATTCATCTGCGCGACGCCGATCTTCGCGACGCGGCGCATCAAGCTGTTCAGGCCGGATGCGTGCGAGCACAGCGTCACGCGCGTGGTCGGCGGCAGCCGCTACGTCTTGTCGATCGGCTGGGTGTTGCCGGCCCGCTCGAACAGTTGAACGCCAGATAAGCCAGGCAAGAACCAGGCAGTTACCTGCGCTTACACGTTCGCCTCACGCAGCGCACAGTTTTTTGGCCGCTGCGTTGCGCAACTCACTTCATTTCCGCCGTGGGCGTGCCGACAAGTACGCATGTCCACCTTCAGCCTCCCCTCCGGGCGTGAGGCGGCGCCTCTGGCGCCGTCGGAAAGCGCCAAGCCCTCCCGCCTGGCGCCCAGCGCGTTCGCGTGCAGCGCGATGGGCTTGGCGGGCGGTATTGCCACCTGGGCCGCGAGCGGCTGGAACGGCTGGGCGCTGCTCGTCGGCGCTGGCCTGACCGTCGCCGGCGCGCTGTTCGACCGCCGCCAGGCCACGCTGCGCCGCCAGCAACGCGACGCCACCCGTGCCTACCTGGCCGGCACCGAGCGCCTCGGCCGCGAACTGCTGCCGGTGTGGGGCGGCCACATCGAAAGCTCGCGCGCACAGATGGAGACCGCGATCTCCGCGCTGGCCGAGCGCTTCGGCGGCATCGTCGACAAGCTCGACCAGGCCATGCGCGCCTCCAACCTCGCCGCCGGTTCGATGCAGGACGGCGACCAGGGCCTGGTCGCGGTGTTCGCGAACAGCAGCAAGGAACTCAACGGTGTGCTCGATTCGCTGCGCGCCGCGATGGCCAGCAACGGCGCGATGCACCAGGAGGTGCAAAGCCTGAGCCGCTTCGTCAGCGAACTGCAGCAGATGGCGGCCGAGGTGGCCACCATCGCCTCGCAGACCAACCTGCTCGCGATCAATGCCGCCATCGAGGCCGCCCACGCCGGCGAGACCGGCCGCGGCTTCTCGGTGCTGGCGCAAGAGGTGCGCAAGCTGTCGGCGATGTCCGGCGAGACCGGCCGGCGCATGGCCGAGAAGGTCTCGCTGATCGGCGATGCGATCGCCACCGCGCGCCGCAGCGCCGACGCCTCGGCCGAACGCGAGGCCGCCTCCATCGCCGCCTGCGAGACCACCATCAGCAGCGTGCTCGGCGGTTTCCACGAGGTCACCGACGCGCTGGTCGCATCGGCCGACGTGCTCAAGCGCGAGAGCGTCGGCATCCAGGGCGAGATCGGCGAGGCGCTGGTGCAGCTGCAGTTCCAGGACCGCGTCAGCCAGGTCATGTCGCACGTGCGGCAGAACATCGAGCAGGTGCCGACCCAGTTGGCGCGCGGCCTCGAAGCGTACGAACGCGACGGTGTGCTGCAGCCGGTCGACAGCGCCGCGCTGCTGGCCGAGCTCGAGAAGACCTATGCGATGGCCGACGAGCGCCAATTGCACAGCAGCCACAGCGGTGGTGCCGCCAAGGCGGCCGACGCCACCGAAGAGATCACCTTTTTCTGAAACAGGGCACGGGAGAAAACACATGGCCAAGAACATCCTGATCGTCGACGACTCCGCCTCGGTGCGGCAGGTGGTCGGCATCTCGCTCAAGCAGGCGGGCTACGACGTGATCGAAGGCGTGGACGGCAAGGACGCGCTGTCCAAGCTGACCGGCCAGAAGGTCCACCTGATCATCAGCGACGTCAACATGCCCAACATGGACGGCATCAGCATGGTCAAGGCGATCAAGCAGATGGCCGCTTACAAGTTCACGCCGATCGTGATGCTGACCACCGAGTCGCAGGACGCGAAGAAGCGCGAAGGCCAGGAAGCCGGCGCCAAGGCCTGGGTCGTCAAGCCCTTCAAGCCTGACCAGCTGCTGGGCGTGGTGCAGAAGCTCGTGCTGCCCTGAGGAGCCGGGCCATGAGCACCGCTGCCCCAGTTTCGCTGCACATCGAAGGCGAACTCACGATCTACCGTGCCGCCGAGCTGAAGGAGACGCTGCTCGCCGCCGTCGCGCAGCACCCGGTGGTCGAGGTCGACCTGTCGCAGGTCGCCGAGTTCGACACCGCCGGCCTGCAGCTGCTGCTGCTCGCCAAGCGCGAAGCCGGCAACGCCGCGCGCGAGCTGCGCCTGGTCAACCACAGCCCCGCCGTGCTGGAGGTGCTGGAGCTGTTCGACCTGGCCGCCCACTTCGGCGATCCCCTGGTCATGCCGCAAGCGGCCTGACGCGACATCCCGGAAAGCACTGCCATGAACATGGACCAGGCCCTGCAGACCTTCTTCGCGGAAAGCCGCGAGCTGCTGGAAGACATGGAGGCCGCGCTGCTGCGCGTGGCCGAGGAAGCCGATCCGTCGGAAACCATCAACGCGATCTTCCGCGCGGCGCACACCATCAAGGGCTCGGCCGGCCTGTTCGGCCTCGACCCGGTGGTGGCGTTCACGCACGTGGTCGAGAGCGTGCTCGACGAGGTGCGCGATGGCCGCATCGCGATCGACGAGGCGATGATCGCACTGCTGCTCGCCTGCGGCGACCACATCGGCGCGCTGGTCGATGCGGCCGAGTCCGACCCGAGCCAGGCCGATGCGGCGCTGGTGGCGCGCGGCGAGCCGCTGCTGGAGCGCCTGCGTGCGCACCTGGAACCGGCTTCGCTGGCCGTCGCCACCACCGCCGAGCCGAGCTTCGAACGCATCGGCGGCGCATCGACCGATGCCGACCTGTGGCACATCTCGCTGCGCTTCGGCCGCGACGTGCTGCGCAACGGCATGGACCCGCTGTCCTTCATCCGCTTCCTCGGCACGCTGGGCCAGGTGGTGGGCATCGTGACGCTGGCCGACGCGCTGCCGCAAGCCGCGGCGATGGATCCGGAGTCCTGCTACCTCGGCTTCGAGATCGCATTCAAGAGCCAGGCCGACAAGGCGGCGATCGAAGGCGTGTTCGACTTCGTGCTCGACGACTGCACGCTGCGCATCGTGCCGCCGCACAGCCGCATCGGCGACTACATCGAGATCCTCAAGGCGCTGCCGGAGGAATCGTCGCGCCTGGGCGAGCTGCTGGTGCGCTGCGGCACCGTCACCGCGCACGAGCTGGAAGCGGCGCTGAACGTGCAGGCCCAGGTGTCGCCGGCGCCGCTGATCGGCGCGGTGCTGGTCGAGCAGGGCCGCGTGTCGCCGCCGGTGGTCGAGGCCGCGCTCGAGAAACAGAAGCGCGTCAAGGACGCGAAGACGCAGGAAAGCCAGTCGATCCGCGTCGACGCCGACAAGCTGGACCACCTGATCAACCTGGTCGGCGAGCTGATCATCGCGTCGGCCGGCGCCAACCTGATCGCGCGCAAGACGCGCAACAGCGAGCTGGCCGAATGCCATTCGGTGCTGTCGGGCCTGGTGGAGGAGGTGCGCGACAGCGCGCTGCAGCTGCGCATGGTGAAGATCGGCGCCACCTTCAGCCGCTTCCAGCGCGTCGTGCACGACGTGTCGCGCGAACTCGGCAAGGACATCGGCCTGGTCGTCAACGGCGAGGACACCGAGCTCGACAAGACGGTGGTCGAGAAGATCGGCGATCCGCTGACGCACCTGGTGCGCAATGCGATCGACCACGGCATCGATTCGCCCGAGCTGCGCGCCGCGCGCGGCAAGCCGGCCAAGGGCACGGTGATGCTGAACGCCTTCCATGATTCCGGCAGCATCGTGATCGAGGTCAGCGACGACGGCGGGGGCCTGAACCGCGAGAAGATCCTCGCCAAGGCCGTCGAGCGCGGCCTGGTCGAGGCCGGCCGCACGCTGAGCGACGCCGAGATCTACGGCCTGATCTTCGAGCCCGGCTTCTCCACCGCCGAGAAGGTGACCAACCTGTCCGGCCGCGGCGTCGGCATGGACGTCGTCAAGCGCAACATCGTCGCGCTGCGCGGCAGCGTCGGCATCGCCAGCGTCCCCGGCGAAGGCACCACCGTCACGGTGCGGCTGCCGCTCACACTGGCCATCATCAACGGCTTCCAGATCGGCGTCGGCAAGGCGGTGTTCGTCGTGCCGCTGGACATGGTCGACGAATGCGTCGAGTTCAGCGCCGAGGCCGGCCACGACTACACCGACCTGCGCGGCGAGGTGCTGCCCTTCATCCGGCTGCGCGAGCTGTTCGAGGTGAGCGGGCCGGTCGGCGCGCGCCAGAACATCGTGGTGGTCAAGCATGCCGGGCAGAAGTTCGGCCTGGTGGTCGACACCCTGCTCGGCGAGGCGCAGACCGTCATCAAGCCGCTGTCGAAGATGTTCGGCCAGGTCCGGGGCATCAGCGGTTCCAGCATCCTGGGCAGCGGCGACGTCGCGCTCATCCTCGACGTGCCCGCATTGATGCAGTCCGCAGGCGCCCCCCTTCCCGCGGTCTGACGCATTCAACGTTTTCTGGGAGCTCCACCATGTTTTCCAACTTCAAGATCGGCGTGCGTCTCATCGCAGGCTTCATGCTCGTCGCGTCGATCAGCGCGGTCATCGGCTTCATCGGCATCACCAACACCAGCCAGATGAACGACCTGGCGGACAACATGTACAGCAAGGAGCTGATGGGGCTGTCGTACATCAAGGAAGCCAACATCAACCTGATCTACATCGGCCGCGCGCGCTCCAACTTCCTGCTGGCCACCTCGCAGGCCGAGCGCGACAAGCACCTGGCGTCGATCAACAAGAGCAGCGCCTCGCTGAAGGACTACATCGAGAAGGCGCGGCCGCTGTTCGTCTCCGACCGGGCGAAGGAGATCTTCACCGCGTTCAACGCGCTGTCCGAGGACTACCAGCGCGAGATGCAGCGCGCGCTGTCGCTCGCGTCGGCGAAGAAGTTTGCCGAGCGCGACGAGGTGCTGGCGCAGTCGCTCGAATCGGTGCGCGGCAAGGCCGACAAGCTCGACGAGATGCTGGACGAGCTGATCGCGCAGAAGGAAGCGCGCGCCAAGGCCGCGGCCGACCACACCGAGAACCTGTACCGCAGCAGCCGCACCGTGATGATCGGCGCGATCGCCGGCGGCGTGGTGCTGGGATTGCTGCTCGGCTTCTTCATCAGCCGCAGCGTCAGCAAGCCGCTGGGCCGTGCCGTCGACGCCGCGAACCGCCTGGCCGAAGGCGACCTGACGGTGCAGATCGAGGCCACCGGGCGCGACGAGACCGGCCAGCTGCTGCAGGCGATGAAGCACATGGTGGCCAAGCTGTCCCAGGTGGTGACCGAGGTGAACAGCGGTGCCGAGGCGTTGGCGGGGGCATCGGAAGAGGTGAGCGCGACGGCGCAGTCGCTATCGCAGGCGTCGAGCGAGCAGGCGGCCGGGGTCGAGGAGACGAGCGCGTCGATCGAGCAGATGACGGCGTCGATCTCGCAGAACACCGAGAAC
The DNA here is from genome assembly GCF_056404395.1 of Rhizobacter sp. P2_D12. Lineage (NCBI taxonomy): Bacteria > Pseudomonadati > Pseudomonadota > Betaproteobacteria > Burkholderiales > Sphaerotilaceae > Rhizobacter > Rhizobacter sp. P2_D12. The sequence goes on from NZ_JBFUEB010000017.1 coordinate 90,789, forward strand.
GCGAAGGTGACCGACGGGATGGCCACGAAGGCGGCCAGCGAGGCCAGCGAAGGC